>NZ_CAXQBM010000086.1:0-41486 GCF_964222115.1 Alteriqipengyuania sp. | reverse complement strand
GGATCTGGTGATCTGTCACCTGGACGAAGGCGCAACGCTCAACATGGAGCTGACCGCTGACGTAGGTAAGGGCTATTCGCCCGCAATTGCCAATCGCCCGGCAGATGCGCCGATCGGCCTGATCCCGGTCGACAGCCTGTATTCGCCGGTTCGCCAGGTGAGCTACAAGGTCGAGAACGCCCGCGTTGGCCAGGAACTGGACTACGACAAGCTCTCGCTGACCATCGAAACCGACGGCACCGTCACCCCGGAAGACGCAGTGGCCTATGCCGCTCGCATCCTCCAGGACCAGCTGACCCTGTTCGTCCACTTCGAAGACGGCATCCCGCAGCCCAGCTCGGCCATGATCGGTCAGGCTGCAGAGCCGCAGGAAAGCGACACCAACCAGCTCAACCGTTACCTCCTCAAGAAGGTCGACGAGCTGGAACTGTCGGTCCGTTCGGCGAACTGCCTCAAGAACGACAACATCATCTACATCGGCGACCTGGTCCAGAAGACCGAAGCCGAGATGCTGCGCACGCCGAACTTCGGCCGCAAGTCGCTCAACGAGATCAAGGAAGTTCTTTCCAGCATGGGCCTGCGCCTTGGCATGGACATCCCCGGCTGGCCGCCGGAAAACATCGAGGAAATGGCCAAGAAGCTCGAACAGGAGCTGCTGGGCTAATCGGGTTGGGGCGGCGCACCCTGAGCGCCGCCAGTACCGGGGTACCTCGTACGGCCCCCTTACGAACGAAGGATAAAGAATATGCGTCACGGAATTTCGCAGCGTAAGCTGAGCCGCAAGTCGGGCCACCGCACAGCCCTGTTCCGCAACATGTCGGCTGCGCTGATCAAGCACGAACAGATCCTCACCACGCTCCCCAAGGCGAAGGAACTGCGCCCCTACGTCGAAAAGCTGGTCACGCTGGCGAAGCGCGGTGGGCTGTCCAACCGTCGCCTTGCGATGGGGCGCCTGCAGGACGAGACGCAGCTGAAGAAGCTGTTCGACGTTCTGGCTGAGCGTTACTCGGATCGTGACGGCGGCTATGTCCGCATCATCAAGGCCGGCTACCGCGCCAGCGACAGCGCGCAGCTGGCGATCATCGAATTCGTCGATCGCGACGAAGACGCCAAGGGGCAGGATTCGGGCCCGGTAATGACCGAGGAAGACGAATTCGACGACGCATAAGCGCCGATCGCAATCACGATTATCGAGAGGGCCGCGGGAGCAATCCTGCGGCCTTTTTTGCATCAGAACAGCACGCCCGCGTCGGTTCAGGACTGGAAGTCGGTAATCACGGATTCGCGGGCCCTCTCTACCGCGTAGGGCTTATCGTCTTCAGGGAAGCTGGCGTATAGTTCCTCGGCCTCGGAAATCAGCGCAGCGTTTTGTGTGAGCCAGCCATGTTCGTAGAGCGACACTGCGAGCAGTTCGCGCTCGAACTCGTCCTCCCCTCCAGCGCGTTCGAGCATGTAGCGATTGCCGAGCACCCGCATGCGCGACCAGTCCGTCAGCTCGGGAAGATCGTGATAGCGTGCGTGGTCGAACAATTGCCCGGCTGCGCCGCGAAAATCGTACGCCGGGGCGTCGAAGGCGCCGCGCGCCGCCAGCAGCGGCTCCAGTGCAGAGACGGTCTTGATCAGCCATTCCCGGTCGAGAACGTCTTCCGGTGTGTCCCACTCGCTGTCGTGATGCTGTGCCGCGCCGAAATAGGAGGTGCCGACGATTTTCAGGAGGTCGAGTCGTTCCTCCTGCGTGAAGGTGCCCGAGGCGAGATATTCCTCTGCCTCCTGCGCTACAGCAAGCAGCTGGGAGGTAGCGTCTTCGCGCTCCTCCCATTCAAGTCCATAGGCGTCGTCGATCCGTTCTTTCCACGCGCTCAGACGCTCTGCATCGACTTGTGCCGCCGCCGGTCCCTGCAAGGCCAACGCCGCGCCGACCATCGCGCATATCGTGGCAAATCGCATGTCCTTCCTCCCTCGCGGTCTCAGCCGCCCGACGCGATCCTAGGCCGGGGTCTTGCCAACACAAGCCCGTTTGCACGCAAGGTGCGTGCGGCTAAAGTGGTGCGAAACCGATTCAAGAGAGGATCCCCCCGATGTTCCGCAACACCCTCCTCACCGGAGCCGCCACCATGCTCGTCGCGAGTGCCGTGCCCGCCTTCGCGCAAGACCTGGCGGCACCCGACTACCCCGAAACCCGCGCGGGCGACGTCGTGGAGACGCCATTCGGCGAGGATGTGGCCGATCCTTACCGCTGGCTAGAAAACGATGTTCGCGTCGATGAAGAGGTGGCCGACTGGGTGGAGCGGCAGAACGCAGTCACCGACGCTTTCCTCGCCAAGCTTCCCGGACGAGAGAACCTGAAAGCACGCATTACCGAACTGACCGACTACGAGCGGTTCGGCCTGCCGACCGAGAAGGGCGGGCGCTATTTCTACACCCGCAACGACGGGTTGCAGAACCAGAGCGTGCTGTATGTGCGCGAGGGGCTGGATGGTGAGCCGCGCGTGCTGATCGATCCCAATACATGGGCGGACGACGGAGCCACCGCGCTGGCGGACTATGCGATCACGGAAGATGGCAGCAAGCTGCTTTATGCCATCCAGGATGGTGGCAGCGACTGGCGCACGGTCAAGGTGATGGATGGCGCCACGGGCGAGGTGATGGCCGACACCGTGGAATGGGTGAAGTTCTCGAACCTAGACTGGGCGAAGGATGGTAGCGGGTTCTATTACAGCCGCTTCCCGGCGACGGGCGAGGGCGAGACCTTCCAGGCGCTCAATACCAACCAGCAGGTCTATTTCCACAAGCTCGGCACCGAACAGATACAGGACGGGCTGGTCTACGAGACGCCTGACAAGCCCGAACTCAACCACACTGCGCAGGGGAGCGATGATGGCCGCTGGCTGATCGTGACCAGTTCGAGCGGCACCGACGAGCGCTATGAGATCACGCTGATCGATCTCGAGCGGGCCGACGCCAAGCCTATGACGCTCGTACCGGGGTTCGAACACGACTATTCTTATGTTGGCAATCTTGGCAGCCGCTTCTTCTTCGTCACCAATGACGGCGCGCCGCTCAAGAAGGTCGTCTCCACCGACATCACCGCCGCCGATCCGCAATGGACCACGGTGATACCCGAGAGCGAACAGACACTGGGCGGGGTATCGCTGGTCGGTGGCAAGCTGATCGCGAGCTACCTCGTCGATGCCAAGAGCAAGATCGAGGTGTTCGGGCTCGACGGTACTTCGCAGGGGGAAGTCGCACTGCCCGGGATCGGCAGCGCAGGCGGTTTCGGCGGCGATCCCGAGCAGAACGAAACCTTCTACGTCTTCTCCAGCTACAACCGCCCGTCGACCATCTACCGCTACGATGCGGGGACCGGCGAAAGCACGGTATGGGCGCAGCCCGAAGTGGCCTTCGACCCGGAAGACTTCGTGGTGGAGCAGAAATTCTACACCTCGAAGGATGGCACCCGCGTGCCGCTGTTCCTCGTGCGCAGCAAGGAAGTGGCGACAAGCGGCGAGGCTGCGCCGACGCTGCTCTATAGCTATGGCGGGTTCAACATCTCGCTTACGCCGGCGTTCAGCGCCTCGCGCCTCGCGTGGATCGAGGCGGGCGGAGCCTATGTCGTCGCCAATATCCGTGGCGGTGGTGAATACGGCAAGGCGTGGCACGATGGTGGCCGCCTGAATAACAAGCAGAACGTGTTCGACGATTTCATTGCGGCGGGTGAATACCTGATCGCCGAAGGGATCACGCCGGAAGACGGGCTTGCGATCCAGGGCGGGTCCAATGGCGGCCTGCTGGTCGGCGCGGTTGCCAACCAGCGGCCCGATCTGTTCGCGGCGGGCAATGCGGCGGTCGGTGTGATGGACATGCTGCGCTTCGACCAGTTCACCGCTGGGCGCTACTGGGTCGACGATTACGGCTACCCGAACAAGGAAGCCGACTGGAAGGTGCTGCGCGCCTATTCGCCCTATCACAACGTGCGTGACGGGGTGGACTACCCCGCGCTGTTGGTGACCACTGCCGATACGGACGACCGCGTGGTGCCCGGGCACAGCTTCAAATATACCGCCGCGCTGCAGGCAGCGGACCTGGGTGAGAGGCCGCAGCTGATCCGAATCGAAACGCGTGCGGGCCACGGGTCGGGCAAGCCGACCGACAAGGCGATCGAGGAAGCAGCCGATATCCTTGCCTTCCTCGCGGCCTTTACCGGGCTCGACCTGGGCGAGTAATGCGGTGACGTGGCGGGGCCATCGGCCCCGCCGCCGCGAACGGGAGGGGTAGGTATCGGCGCGCGATTCGCCTGAACAATGGCTGTCGCGTTCTGTCGCGGGCAGTCCCCCCGCCTATGGCATTTTGGCAGGGATGGGTGGAAATTGCGCCGTTAAACGGCCGATAGCCGGGCCTTAAGGGCCGTTCAGGTTTGTGGCTATTTGTATTAACAATAGCTTTCGTGGCAATTCAGTGGGACCTCACTGGGGCTCTCCTAGAAACACTGGTGTTCGGGCAATCGCGCTCGTGCACGAAGTGAGGAGACCCACCATGACCACATTCACAAAGGCCGCCCTGTGCACCGCCGCCGCGGGCGCCATGGCCTTCACCTCTGCCGCCCCTGCCGAAGCGCAGCGCTATCGCGACCGCGACAACGACGGCATCAGCGCGGGCGAAGTCATCGCCGGTGCGCTGATCATCGGTGGCATCGCCGCGATTGCATCGGCGTCGAACCGCGACCGCCGCGGTGATCGCTATCGCAACAATTACTACCGTTCGAACGGCAACCCGCGTGCGGCGATCAATCGCTGTATCCGCGCGGCCGAGACCGATGCCCGCCGCTCAGGCTATCGCTACGCCAATGTCGTTGATGTAAACCGCGTGCGTGACACCCGCCGTGGCTGGAACATTTCCGGTCGCCTCGAGGTCCAGGGCCAGCGCGGCTATCGCGATCAGCGTCGCGGCTACAACAACAACCGTCGTGGTTACAACAATCGCGACCGGGGCCGCTTCAGCTGCCAGATCCGAAACGGTCGTATTGTCGACATGGACTATAACGGCATCCGCGGGATGCGCCGCTACTGATCGGACGAGTTCGTCACGCTCTGATCCGGGGCACCGGTGGGGCGACAGGGGTAGGCGGTTCAGCCCTTCGACAGGGCTGGCCGCCTATTTTTCGGTTTGGTCGCAAGAGGGCCGTCGCGGCTCTCTGTTTTAGAAAGACGAGAACCATGCGCCAGATTGCCAATCTTTCGCTCGCCTGCGCGGTTGCTGCGCTGGCTGTTTCCCCGGCCCAGGCAGTCGAACTGCCACGGGTAGCGCCTGCCACAAAGGCGGAATATTCCACCACGACCGTACTCGAAAATGGGGCGGACACAGCGGAATATCGCCGACACTATCGGTATCGCCGGCACCATCGTGACCGGGTCGATGCGGGCGACGTGATTGCAGGGGCGCTGATCATCGGCGGGATTTTCGCCGTCCTCTCGGCCAGCAATAACAACCGTAACGATCGCTACGACCGCGACGGCTTCGAGGATAACGCCTTCGATTCCGCAATCGATTCCTGTGTCGACCGGGTCGATCGGGAGCAGCGTGTCGGCACGGTCGACAATGTCGGGCGCACGCGCAATGGCTATTCGGTCAGCGGTACCCTGGCGAGCGGGAGCCCGTTCAGCTGCGAGGTTTCCGGCGCCGGTCGCGTGATTGGCGTCAACTATGGCTACGGCAACGTGTCGTACCAGACGGGCGGTAACACCTATGGCGATCCGCAATTTTCGGACGATGCCTATGCGCGTGCCCGTGCGAATACCTACTCGACGCCCGATACCAACGCGCAGCCTGCCTATCCGGGCGGGCCGATCGACGGCGATCAGCAGTATTCGGACGATTACTATGGTGACACGTCCTACGGCGACGAGGGCGAGCCGTACTGACCTTCGCCTTCAAAGGCCTCTGAACCTCAGGTTCGGGGGCCTTTTTCCTCGGCGCCCTCCAGTGCCTCCGCTTCGGCCTGGGCAACGCCGCGTTCGTTATAGGCGGGCAGGCTCAGCTCGAACCGGATCGCCGCGCTGCGCAGCACCAGCCCGGCGAGCGTCGCGATACTCCACACGATCCAGCGTTCGCTCTCGTTTTCACCCACGATGAGCATGCCGATGGCGCAGACCGCAGAGGACAGTGCGGCGGCGGTCACATAGAGTTCGGGCCGCATCAGGATCGACGGGCGGCTGGCGACCACATCGCGGATGATCCCGCCGACCGTACCGGTAACGATCCCCATCAGGATCGCAGGGATGGGAGGGATGCCATAGCTCAGCGCCTTGGCCGTGCCGAGCACCGCATAAGCCGTCAGCCCGATACCATCCGCATAATCCAGCAGCTTGCGATGCCAGAGCCGCGTGGGCGTGAACCACACGAGCAGTGCCACGCCCAAGCAGACTGCCGCGACCCACGGGTCGCCGATCCAGAACACGGGCGCCCCGATCAGCAGATCGCGCACCGTACCGCCGCCCACGCCCGTGATAAGTGCGAAGAACGACAGGGTCACGATGGTCTGCTTCTCGCGCGCGGCGATCAGCGCGCCCGACAACGCAAACACTGCCACGCCGATCAGGTCGAGCCAGTCGAGCACAGGGGTCAGGATCACGGTTGCGTCGGGTACGGGCATATGCCGCGCCTGCTAGCGGGGATGGGCGCGCTCCACAATCCGGGCGCGGCCTAGTCTTTCGCGAACAATGCGTCCGGGTCTGCCATCGCCTTGATCTCCAGCGCATTGCCGCTGGGATCGCGAAAGAACATCGTCGCCTGCTCGCCGGGCCGGTCGCGGAAGCGGACGGTGGGTTCGATGATGAATTGCAGCCCCGCTGCAGTCAGCCGGTCGGCCAGCGCCTGCCATTCGTCCATCGGTAGCACGACACCGAAATGCGGCACGGGCACCGCTTCGCCATCCACAGCATTGCGATCCTCGCCCGCCGCACGTGCTGCCACGGCCGCCGGGGCGACATGCGCCACGATCTGGTGCCCGAAGAAATCGTAGTCCACCCAGTCCCTGTCCGATCGGCCCTCCTCACAGCCCAGCAACGCGCCGTAGAAATTGCGCGCTGCGTCCAGATCGTGAACCGGAAAGGCGAGATGGAAGGGCGGAATGGTCATGGCGTCCCTTCTCTCTCATCGCGCAGGGCGAAGGCAAGGGCATGGGCCAGCGCGTACCCGACGATCGCTGCGGCGCCATATCCGGCGAGCGGTGTCGGGTAGTTCGAGATCAGCGCAGCGAGCCAGAAACCGAACAGGCTCAGCGCCACCGGATAGCGTGTGATGCGTGGCAGGCCTGTGCCAAAAGCCATCAGAAGGATCGATCCGGCCAGTGACAGGGCGAGCAGCGCAGCCATTGCCGGGTTCGTGCGAAGCGCGTCGATGATAATACGCTCTACAAAGGGGGCGGCGGGCAATTCGCCCTGCAAGGCAGCTGCAATGGCAATGAGGAAGCCTGCGATGATCACCAGCCCGACGCGCCAGTCGTTGCGCACCTGGTAGATTCCGATAGCGCCGCCGGTGAGCGCGAAGGCGCTCGCAAAATCCGGCTGGGCGAATGTGACCAGTAGCGCTGCGAGAATGCCGGGTGGGCCGAGCCTTTCCTCGCGCGCAGCCAGCACCGCCAGCGACGGGATGGTGAGCATGCCTGCGTGGAGGATGAAGTCCCACAGCGGAAGCCACCGCGCAATACCGTTCATCGATGGGCCGGTAAGAAGGGGGAGGGCGAACAGCGCGAGGAGCACGCCACCCGCAATCAGCCGCGCCCGCTGGCCAAGTTTCGGCAGTCCGATCAGGACGATCAGCGCCGCGAGCAGCAGCGCCCCGCTGTTCACGATCAGGTAGTCACGCGGTGCGTCGCCGCTCGCCATGTAGCCAAGCCCGGCGAGCACCGGCAGTGCGATCGCAAGCAGCGCTGGAAACCTTTCTTGCCAGCGCGTGCCCATATTCGTGCCCTCAGACGTGGATTGGCTTGCCCTGAACCGCCATTGCCGCTTCCTTGATCGCTTCGGAATGCGTCGGGTGCGCGTGGCAGGTATAGGCGATGTCTTCGCTGGTGGTGCCGAATTCCATCGCCTGGGCAGCCTGCGCGATCATGGTGCCCGCGGGTACGGCAATCGCCCACACGCCCAGCACGCGGTCGCTTTCGGCTTCGGCGATCACCTTCACGAAGCCGTCCGGCTCGTGATTGGTCTTGGCGCGGCTGTTGCCCAACATGGGGAATTTGCCGACCTTCACGGCTTTCTTGTCGCCGCCCATCTTCTCGATGGCTTCCTCGGTCGTCAGACCCACACCCGCGATCTCGGGCCAGGTGTAGACGACGCTGGGGATGATCGCGTGGTTCACGATGCCGGTCTGCCCGGCGATGTTCTCTGCCACGGCAATTCCTTCATCCTCGGCCTTGTGCGCAAGCATGGGGCCGGGGACACAATCGCCGATGGCCCACACGCCATCCACCTTGGTGCGGAAGTCGTGATCGGTCTCGATCTGGCCGCGCTTGTTGGTCTCCAGCCCGATCGCGTCGAGACCAAGGCCGTCGGTGTTCGGCTTGCGCCCGATCGACACGAGCACGCAATCTGCTTCCATCGTTTCTTCGTCGCCGCCTGCTGCGGGCTCCAGCGTCAGCGTCGCGGTCTTGCCCTTGACGGTGACGCCGGTGACCTTGGTGCCGAGCTTGAACTCGATCCCCTGCTTCCTGAAGATTTTGCGCGCTTCCTTGCGGATATCACCGTCCATGCCGGGCAGGATCTCGTCGAGGAATTCGACGCAGGTGACTTCGGCGCCCAGACGCCGCCAGACCGAGCCGAGTTCCAGCCCGATGACGCCGCCGCCGATGACGATCATCTTCTTGGGCACCTTGGGCAGTTCGAGCGCGCCGGTGCTGTCGACCACCACGTGCTTGTCGTTGTCCACCACGACATTGGGCAGCGGCGTGACGGAAGAACCGGTCGCGATCACGATGTCCTTCGCGGTGACCGTTTCGTCGCCCACTTTCATCGTGTGTGCGTCCTGGAAGGTGGCGTAGCCCTTCTTCCAGTCGACCTTGTTCTTCTTGAACAGGAATTCGATCCCGCCGGTCAGGCCCTTCACCGCGTCGCGGCGCTGCGCGTGCATCTGGTCGAGATTGAGCTTTGGCGTCACGTCGATGCCCAGTTCCTTCATCGCGCCGTTCTTCGCCGCGTCGAAATACTCGCTTGCGTGGAGCATCGCCTTGGAGGGAATGCAACCGACGTTGAGGCAGGTGCCGCCCAGCGTCTCGCGCCCTTCGGCGCACGCGGTCTTCAGCCCCAGCTGCGCAGCGCGGATCGCGGCGACATAGCCGCCCGGGCCTGCGCCGATGACAAGGACGTCGTAGTCGTAGTTGTGGTCAGCCATTGTGGCCTCCGTTGTGCGGTTCGCCCTTCGACAAGCTCAGGACGAACGGCGGAAATTCAAGTCCTGTCTAACCCCATTCGTGGTGAGCTTGTCGAACCGCGAACGTGGGCGAAACCTTACAGATCGATCAGCATCCGCGCTGGATCCTCGATCGCTTCCTTCATGATCTTGAGCGCAGTCACTGCCTCGCGCCCGTCGATCAGCCGGTGATCGTAGCTCAATGCGATATACATCATTGGGCGGATCACTATCTCACCATCGACAACGACCGGGCGGTCCTCAATCCGGTGGAGGCCCAGCACCGCGCTTTGTGGCGGATTGATGATTGGAGTGCTCATCAGCGATCCGAACACGCCGCCATTGGAGATGGTGAAGGTGCCGCCCTTCATGTCTTCCATCGTCAGCGTTCCGTCCTTGGCGCGCGCGCCGAAGTCCGCAATGTCCTTCTCGATCTGTGCGAAGCCCTTCTTGTCGGCATCGCGGATAACGGGGACGACGAGGCCATTGGGCGCCGAAACCGCAACCGAGATGTCCACGTAATCGTGGTACACGATCTCGTCGCCCTCGATATAGGCGTTGGCGGCGGGCACGTCCTTCAGCGCAAGGCAGGCGGCCTTGGCGAAGAAGCCCATGAAGCCCAATTTGATGTCGTGCTTCTTGGCGAAGAGGTCCTTGTACTTTTCGCGCGTTTCGATGACCGCGCTCATGTCGCAATCGTTGAAGGTGGTGAGCAGCGCGGCATTGTCCTGCGCGCTCTTGAGCCGCTTGGCGATGGTCTGGCGCATGCGCGTCATCTTGACGCGTTCCTCGCGGCGCTCCCCGGAAGAGACCACAGCAGGCGCAGACGGAGCGGGTGAGGGCGCAGGCGCTGAGCCTCCATCGCCCTTGTTCTTTGCGGCCTCGATCACGTCTTCCTTGGTCAGGCGACCATCCTTGCCGGTGCCCTTGATACTGCTCGGGTCGACCCCGTATTCCAGCACCGCGCGACGTACGGCGGGGGAGAGGGTTTGGTTGCCGTCACCCGACCCATCCTCGTGGTTGCCGTAAGCGGCCTGACCGGAATCGGCAGCCTTCGCCTTGGCGGGTTCGGCATCCTGCTTGCCGCCAGCCGATTTTCCGGCACCCTTATCGCGATTGGCTTCCTTGCCCTTGGCAGCAGGCGCCCCGCCTTCGGCTACCGTGGCGAGCACGGCGCCCACTTCCACCGTATCGCCCACATCGGCGCGCAGGTCCTCGATCACGCCTGCGACGGGGGAGGGGACTTCCACCGCAACCTTGTCGGTTTCCACGCTGACGATGGGCTCGTCCACCGCAACGGCATCGCCCGGCTGCTTGAGCCATTCGGCAATGGTGCCTTCGGTGACCGATTCACCCAGTTGCGGGACCGTGATTTCAGTAGCCATGATGGGTCAGACCTTCTTTTCGGCTTTTTCGGTTTTCTTGAGCGCGCGCTTTGCTTCGCCGCCATCGGCAAGACCCAGCGCGATCGTGACGAGCGCATCCTGTTGGCACTGGTGGCGCTTGGCGAGCCCGGTGGCGGGCGATGCCGCTTCCTCGCGGCCAGCATAGCAGGGGCGCATTCCATCCTTGCCAGCATCGCTGAGTGCGGCCTCGATCTTCTCGTTCACGAAGAACCACGCGCCGTTATTGCGCGGCTCTTCCTGGCACCAGACGACCTGTTCGAGGTTGGTCATGCGGCTCATGCGAAGGGCCAGCGGTTCGCCCGGGAAGGGATAGAGCTGTTCGATCCGCACGATCGAGACATCGTCCAGACCTTCCTCGTCGCGGCGTTCGATCAGGTCGAAGGCGACCTTGCCCGAACACAGTACGAGGCGCTTGATCTTCTTGTCCGCTGCGCTGTCCGGCTCCATCGCCGGGTCGGACAGGATGCGCTTGAACTGGCTGTCGCCCATGAACTGGTCCGCGCTGCTCTTCGCCATCGGGTGGCGCAGCAGGCTCTTGGGAGTCATGATGACCATGGGCTTGCGGAACGGACGCAGCATCTGCCGGCGCAGCACATGGAAATAGTTGTGCGGCATGGTGATGTTGCACACCTGGATATTGTCGTTCGCGCAGAGCTGCAGGAACCGTTCGAGCCGCGCGGACGAGTGCTCCGGCCCCTGGCCTTCGTAGCCATGGGGAAGCAGCATCACGAGGCCGTTGGCGCGCAGCCACTTGACCTCGCCGGACGCGATGAATTGATCGATGATGATCTGCGCGCCATTGGCGAAATCGCCGAACTGGGCTTCCCACAACACAAGGGTCTTGGGATCGGCGAGCGCGAAACCGTATTCGAAGCCCAGCACGCCGTATTCGGATAGGGGACTGTCGTAGACCTCGAACTTGCCGTGCGGCAGCGTAGTGAGCGGAATGTACTTCTGCCCTTCGACCTTCTGGTCGTGCCACACCGAATGCCGCTGGCTGAAGGTGCCGCGGCCCGAATCCTGGCCCGACAGGCGCACGCCGTAACCTTCGGATACAAGGCTGCCGAAGGCGAGTGCTTCGGCCGTGGCCCAGTCAAAGCCTTCGCCCTTGTCGAACATTTCGCGCTTGGCATCGAGTACGCGGTTGAGCGTGCGGTGCGTGGTGATGTCGTCCGGCACGGTGGTGAGCGTGCGGCCAAGGCTGTCGAACAGCTTCTTGGAGATCGCGGTTTCCACGTTTCGGCGCGATGTTTCGGGATCGACCGGCTTGTTCAACCCGGCCCAGCGACCGCCGAACCAATCGGCCTCGTTGGCCTTGTAGTTCTTCCCCGCGTCGAATTCTTCCTGCAGGTGGTCGGTAAACTCGTCGCGCGATTTCTCGACGAAGCCATCCTCGATCACGCCTTCTTCCAGCAGCCGGTCCGAATAGATCACGCTGATCTTCGGGTGCTTCTTGATCGCGGCGTACATCTGCGGCTGGGTGAAGCTGGGCTCGTCGCCTTCGTTGTGGCCGAACCGGCGATAGCACCACATGTCGATCACGATATCGCGGCCAAATGTCTGGCGGTATTCGATCGCCAGCTTGCACGCGAAAGTCACCGCTTCGGGATCGTCGCCATTCACGTGGAGGATCGGCGCCTGAACGCCCTTCGCCACGTCGCTGGGGTAGGGCGACGAACGGGCGAATTTGGGGCTGGTCGTGAAGCCGATCTGGTTGTTGATGATGAAGTGGATGACGCCGCCGGTATTGTAGCCGGGGATGCCGGAAAAGCTCAGCGTCTCCCACACGATACCCTGGCCCGCGAAAGCGGCATCGCCGTGGATCAGCACCGGCAGCACCTGTTCGTGCTGCTTCAGGTCGTCGCGGATGGCCTGCTGCGCGCGCGCCTTGCCCAGCACCACCGGGTCCACCGCTTCGAGGTGGCTGGGGTTGGGCACCAGGCTCATATGCACCGAAATGCCGTCGAACTCGCGATCGGTGCTGGTGCCGAGGTGGTACTTCACGTCGCCCGATCCGCCTACATCTTCCGGGTTGGCGCTGCCGCCGGAAAACTCGTGGAAGATCACGCGATAGGGCTTCGCCATCACGTTGGCGAGCACGTTGAGCCGCCCCCGGTGCGCCATGCCGTAGATGATCTCGCGCACGCCCATCGCGCCGCCATACTTGATGACCGCTTCGAGCGCGGGGATCATCCCCTCGCCCCCATCGAGGCCGAAACGCTTGGTGCCGACATATTTCTTGCCGAGGAAGTTCTCAAACTCCTCGCCCCGGATGACCGCGGAAAGGATCGCGCGCTTGCCCTCGGGCGTGAACTGGATGACCTCTTCGGGCCCCTCGATCCGCTCCTGCAGGAAGCGGCGTTCCTCCACGTCGGAAATATGCATGTATTCGAGGCCAACCTTGCCGCAGTAATTGGCCTTCAGCGTGTCGTAGAGTTCGCGCGGGGTGGTCCATTCGAGGTTGAGGTTCCCGCCCACGAAGATCTCGTGGTCCATCGCATCGGGCGGGAAATGCCATTCGAGCGTCAGGTCTTCGGGCAGCTCGCGCTTCGACAGGCCGAGCGGGTCGAGATCGGACGCAAGATGCCCGCGCACCCGGAAGGTGCGGATCAGCAGCATGGCGCGGATCGCGTCTTCGGCCGCCTGGGTGATGCTGGCCTGGTCGGCTGGCTTGCCAGCCTTCTCCATCGCTTGCTTGACCACGACTTTCATGGCCGTCGGGTCGAGCGCCTGCGTAAGGTCGGCCTCGTTGGTAAGATCGGTCAGCGGCCAGCGCGGATTGGCCCAGCTGGGGCCCGCCTGCGCGGCTTCCTGATCGCCGAGCTCCGGCAGGAATGACTGGTCTTGGTTGCCCATCGGCCCTCACTTACGCATCCCGATCTGCCGGGACTTCCTTCAAACAAGCACTCACGGGCAAAATCGGTCCCCGCACGATGCGGGGACCCGCGAGAGCCTTACGCGTCTTCCTTCAACAGTGCGGCGAGCGTGGTGCCCAGCTCGCTGGGCGATTGCGCCACGCGAATGCCGGCGCGTTCCATTGCCGCGATCTTGTCGTCCGCGCCGCCCTGGCCGCCCGAGACGATGGCGCCCGCGTGGCCCATGCGGCGGCCCGGAGGCGCCGTGCGGCCCGCGATGAAGCCGACGGTCGGCTTCCAGCGGCCCTTGGCCTTCTGGTCTGCGAGGAACTGCGCAGCTTCTTCTTCGGCGCTGCCACCGATTTCGCCGATCATGATCATGCTCTCGGTTTCCGGATCGTCAAGGAACAGGTCGAGCACGTCGATGAAGTTGGTGCCGTTCACCGGGTCGCCGCCGATGCCGACAGCCGTTGTCTGGCCGAGGCCGGCATTGGTCGTCTGGTGCACCGCTTCGTAGGTCAGCGTGCCCGAGCGCGAGACCACGCCGACGCTGCCCTTCTTGAAAATCGAGCCGGGCATGATGCCGATCTTGCATTCGCCCGGCGTCAGCACGCCGGGGCAGTTCGGGCCGATCAGGCGCGAATTGCTGCCTTCGAGCGCGGCCTTGGCGCGCACCATGTCGAGCACGGGAATACCTTCGGTGATCGTTACGATCAGCTCCACACCCGCGTCGATCGCTTCGCAGATCGCGTCGGCGGCGAAGGGCGGCGGCACGTAGATGACCGATGCGGTCGCACCGGTCTCCGCTACGGCTTCCTTCACCGTGTTGAAGTTCGGCAGGCCCAGGTGGGTGGTGCCGCCCTTGCCCGGCGTCACGCCCGCAACCATCTGCGTGCCGTAATCGAGCGCCTGCTGCGTGTGGAAGGTGCCGGTGTCGCCGGTCATCCCCTGGGTGATGACCTTGGTGTTCTTGTCTACGAGGATGGACATTGGCTCAGCCTGCTCCGTTGTCTTCGATGAGGATTTCGAGGCGGTCGACCGGATTGTCGACGTCGTCGGTCACAAAAATGTCGTCGTGGCGCGAACCCCATTCGTAGAGGTTCCTCGAGGCGTAATAGCCAAGCGCTGCGAATTCTTTGTCGAGCATCAGGCGAACCTTTTTCACCCGCGCATCGGGCATCGGCCCGTGGATACGGCACCGGCCGAAGCCATTTTCCTTGTTTTCGAGCGGGGTGATCAGCGGGCCACCACGCGGATGGGCAAACGAAACCCTTTCCCCGCTATCGGCGTCCGCCGCCACCGGTTCCCACCCGCGGCCCAGCAGGTACGCTTCCCTGAAGCCTTGCCATGTCGCTGCGAGATTGCAGGTCTGGACGGCAAATAGCACCAGCTGGATATCGTCGTCATAACGTGCCGGTTCGGGTTCCGGGCGCTCGGGCGCCTTGGTCGGGATTGCGCCTTCGTCGATGAACCACTCGACGAGCTCCAGCGTCACGACGCCGTCGCGAACCAGGTGGCTCTTCCCCAGCTGGATCATGACCGCTTGCTCGTTCGCGTCCCCGGCGACCACGGCCAGCGCGAGGATGCTGCCGGTCGGGAGGTCGCCGCTCGCGAGGATGTCTCCCTTGTCTGCAAGCATCGACCACAAGAGCTTGTGGGCGCGGACATTCTCAGGATTCGCATCGATATCGGCGAAGTTGGGCCCTTCGCGCTGGATGATAACCGCGCGCGGCTCCGCCTTTTGCGACCGCAACACGACGTCGTCCGCCTGCGCCGCAACGGGTGCGGGCAGGGCGGCGACCAGCGCGAGGGACAGGAGGGCGCGCGCGGCGTTCACTTACGCGAGGCTGCCGTCGATCTTCTTGCAGGCTTCGAGCAGTTCCTTGACCGCATCGACGCTGACCTGGAAGTTTTTCTGCGCGGTATCGTCCAGTTCGATCTCGACGATCTTCTCCACGCCGTTGCGGCCGATCACGATAGGCACGCCCACGTAAAGGTCGTCTACGCCGTACTGGCCGGTCAGGTGCGCGGCGGCGGGCAGCACCCTGCGCTTGTCCTTGATGTAGCTCTCCGCCATCTGGATCGCGCTGGTGGCGGGGGCATAAAAAGCCGAGCCATTGCCCAGCAGCTGGACGATCTCGCCACCGCCCTTGCGCGTGCGATCGACGATCGCGTCCATCTTTTCCTGCGTCGACCAGCCCATCTTGATGAGGTCGGGCACGGGAATGCCCGCGACGGTCGAATATTCGAGGATCGGCACCATGGTATCGCCGTGGCCGCCGAGCACGAAGGCAGTGACATCTTCCATGCTCACGTCGAATTCGGTCGCGAGGAAGTGGCGGAACCGCGCAGAATCGAGCACGCCCGCCATGCCGACCACCTTGTTGTGCGGCAGGCCGGAGAATTCGCGCAGCGCCCACACCATCGCATCGAGCGGGTTGGTGATGCAGATCACGAAGGCATCGGGGCAGTTGTTCTTGATGCCTTCGCCGACCGCCTTCATCACCTTGAGATTGATGCCGAGCAGGTCGTCGCGGCTCATGCCCGGCTTGCGCGGCACGCCGGCGGTCACGATCACCACGTCGGCGCCGGCGATATCCTTGTAGTCGCTGGTGCCCTTGAGGGTGGCGTCATAGCCTTCGACAGGGCCTGCCTGCGAGAGGTCCAGCGCCTTGCCGGCAGGCATGCCCTCGGCAATGTCGAACAGGACGACATCGCCCATTTCCTTCATCGCTGCGAGGTGGGCGAGGGTGCCGCCGATCATGCCGGCGCCTACGAGGGCGATTTTTCTGCGTCCTGCGGGAATGGCCATGGGAGCGTATCAGTCCTTCTTGCCGGGGACGCCGCGGTTACCGATCTGATGCAAGGGCTCTCGCGCTCCGTCGGCGTCCCCGAAGGATTACGCGCGAACTGCCCTGCGTTCTGGCGAAGGGACCTAGGCTCGGCTCAAGGGGATTGCAACCGCCAAAAGACGCAAGTTATCAGAGCTTTTATATAATGATTCGCAAGAGCGATTATCGGTGGTTTTCCCGTGTAATGGGATTGCGGCACCGGCCCGCTCCCCCTCCCGGCCACCGCACAGGGTACTCTATTGGGTGGCCGGGAGGCGGAGCGGGCCGGTGCGGATCGTTTCAGCTAGCCTGAAACCAGGCTACGCGGCGCGCAGTCCGTCGCCGTCGCGGTCTTGCGCAAGCAGCATCGCGGCAAGGTAATCGGGCACAGCGCGGCTGAAGAAATAGCCCTGGCCCAGCGTACAGCCCGCATCGCGGACGGTTTCGACCTGCTCCTGCTCTTCCAGCCCTTCGGCCACGATTTCCATGTCCAGCCCGCGGCCCATGGCGGCAACGGCGCGGATAATCGCATGCGCACGCGGGCCGACATCGTCGCCCGACACGAAGCAGCGATCGACCTTGATCTTGGAGAAGGGGAACTTGTGGATGTAGGACAGCGAGGAATAGCCGGTGCCGAAATCGTCCAGCGCAAAGCGCACGCCCTTGGCGCTCAACTCGTCGATAAAGGCGGCGGTCTGCTCGCTATCCTCGATAAACAGGCTTTCGGTCACCTCCAGCTCCAGCCGCCGGGGATCGAGATTGGCTTCGCGCAGCGCGGATTCGATCGCCAGCACGGCGCCAGGCGCCTTGATCTGGAGTGGCGACAGGTTGACCGCGACGCTGACATCCTCGGGCCACTGCGCGCAAGCGAGTGCCGCTTGCCGCGTGATCCAGTTGCCCAACGTGACGATGACGCCGGTTTCTTCGGCCACGGGGATAAACTCGCCCGGCCGCAACTCGCCCTTGATCGGATGGAACCAGCGCAGCAGCGCCTCGAAGCATTTGATCCTGCCGGTCTGCAGGTCGACGATTGGCTGGAAGAACAGCGACAACTCGTCGCGCTTGATCGCCTGGCGCAGCTCCGCCTCGATCTCGCGGCGACTGGCCAGTTCGCGGGTCATCGCAGGGTCGAAGAAGCGGTGGCCTCCGCGTGTCCCCTGCTTGGCATGGTAGAGCGCCAGGTCGGCGGCCTGCATCAGGCGATCGGCGTCGATCCCGTCGTCGGGCATCATCGCGATGCCCACCGAACTGCCGATCTCCAGCCGCTCTCCGTCAAGCCGCATCGGGCGTTTGATCTGCTGCAGGATGCGGGCTGCCAGCGCCTCGCAATCCTCGCGGTGGCGCACGCTGCAGAAGAACACGAATTCATCGCCGCCGAAACGGGCAATGCCTGCCTCGTCTGGCAGGCTTTCGCGCAGACGTCTGGCAACTTCGGACAGGACCCGGTCGCCTATCTGGTGCCCCAGCAGGTCGTTCACTTCCTTGAACCGGTCCAGATCCATCCAGAACAGGGCCAGGTGCTGGTCCGGCCCGCACCGCATCAGCTCGGTCACCAGCATTTCGTTCAGGCCTGCACGGTTGTGGAGCCCGGTGACGACATCGGTGTGGGCGAGAACTTCCATCTTGCGTGCCAGCCGTTCGCTGGTTTCCGCTTCGGTGATGGACGTCCGCAGCGAGCGGTTGACCTTCATGGTGATGGAAATGACAGACGGGATATGCAGGATCGTCGCCAGACCCAGTACCAGGATCAGGGTGGACTTGCTCAAGACCAGTGCGATGCTCAGCGGTACCAGCACTGTCAGCAGCTGACCCAGCGCGATAAACGGACTGCCTGCGTTCCGTGCTGCAATCGCGGTGGCATAGCTTACCGCCACGACCACCAGCAGCATCTGCGCGTCATAGGGGACCTCTCCCCACACGGCGATCGAAGCGACCGCGCTCAGCGACGCGGCGAAGGCAAAAGCGCCGACTTCGAACATCAGTTCAAGGGTGCGGGTGTTCCACCGTGGCAGATAGTGGATCGCGAAGACCAGGCCCGTGCGCATCAGTGCGATCGCGCCTACCACCGAAGCGGCGATAATCAGCCACGTATCCCCCACGGTCAGCGCCGCGGTCATGCAGACGCCAGTGGCGGCAACCGCGCCGATGATGAGGCTCATCGGGTTGGAATAGAGCGAGTCCACCAGGGTCTTGCGGACCCTGGCGTCGATTACGCTATTCGGCGTTTCGCCCTTAAAAAATGATCGTGAGCCAAGAATGTGCATTTTCCCGCTGTTTCCGCAGGAACGCTAGACGGAAAATGGTCACCAAGTGGTTAAAATCCCGGTTTTTCCGTGGGATCGGCTTGGAACCGCGCCGGTAACACTGTGAGCGCTACCTCGACAGGCCCCGTAAAGCGCCTAGGCTTCCTGCTTGGCAAGAAATGCGTGCGGATCAATTCCTTCGGCGCCGAATCTCTCCAGCACTTCGTACTACAGGGTCGGCTCGGGGATGGTCAGCCGCGCACGGACATCCTCTAGCGGCAGGGGCAGCAGGTCGAGGATCGGCTGTTCGACGATGCGTTGTGTCAGGCGCCCATTGCGTCTCGCTTCCAGGAAAGCGCGCAGGATCGGTGCCTTGGTGCGCAGCTTGACCTTCATCAGCAATGTGCCCGCCCATGCGACGAACAGGTGCCCGGGGCTGGGGCGCTGGTGGTACAGAAAGCCGAGTACGCATTGCTCGCCGAAGGTATCGCGACCGTAACCGGTCAGGATGTGCAGGATATCGTGCGTATCGCGCAGGCGATCGCCATACCATTCCACCCCGTCGTCGAGCATGGCCATGCCATTGCGCGTATCGCCGGAAGCTTCCACCAATCCCGCCGCGCTCAGCCCTTCGCGTTCCATAAAGTCGCAATAGGCGTGCGCAAAGCTGCCTTTCGGCATCTGTCGCAGGCGCGCGTGATCGTCGAAAATCTCGGGCAGGTAGGGTTCGGATCGGTAAATCGCGAGGCCCCGCTCGGTCCGCAGGAAATCCACCGCAGCCTTGCCCACTCCACGCCACGGCAGCGTATCGAACACTCCGATCAGTTCGTCGGTCTGTTCCTTGTCTTTCAAGACCTTGCTGAAGTGCTGCAAGGCCTTGAGCGGTCGCAGACGGGGGCGCACCCGGTCCGGGTGGACGAGCGGCTTGATATCGACCCGCCCGTCACCCAGGTCGCGCACGAGCACATCGGGGCCGAGCGTCCCGCCTTCATCGCCGCCGCCCTCGCGCAGCAGGAAGGACCGGACATCGTCCTCAACCGGTGCATCGAGCACAGTTGGCGACTGGAGATGGGTAGGGGCAACCATGCCGCAGAATCTGCCGCATGGTTAATTTTCTGTCAATTGCGTTAAGGAGTGCCGTCCGGCGCTGCTACACGCATCGTACCCACCGCATGGTGGAGGAAATCGTCAGGCGGGCTGGCCCCATGCTTTGGACAAGGTGCCTGCCAGCCGCCGGTCTAGCGCGCGGCAGATATTGGCCCAGAATACGAAGTTCTCCTCGTCACCCGATTCCAGCGCTGCACTCGCCCGGGCGTGGGCATCGTGCGCGGCATTCAGGTGGTGGCGCGCGAAATGGCCCAGCGCCGCGCGGATTTCCGCCTCGCTCTGCGCAGGCCGACCGGGCGCTTCGTTGTCATTGGCCGCTTCGGGGATGCGGATCGGGGCGGAGCCGGCACGAGACAACCGGTAAGAGGGGCGGGTGGGGGCGAGACCGCGGCTCATAAATGACGTATTCCTTGCGAAGGCCCTTGGGGGAGGGAGGGTTACTTACCCTGCCTTCAATACGGCCCGCGTGTGAATCAATGGCGGACAAGCAAGGTTTCGACGAATTAACCAAGCCGCGAGAAAGGCTTGGCCGATCGTCCCGATACGATCAATTCGGGCGCGCGATCCATTGCCCGCTATTGGCGTACTCGGGCCGCACGCTGCCGGGGCCCTCCACCGGGGCGGGAGCCTCTTGCCGAAATGGCTGCGCCCGGGCCGGAGCCCCCGCGCCGGGCCGCGCCTGCGCTTCGTAGCCGGGTTGCACGTTCTGGGAAGTCGCGGGCGCGCTTTCATACTGGCGCGCGATGGCGACCGGATCGGGCGCGGGCTGTGCCGAGCGTGCGGCAGGTGCAGGCGCGGGCAGAGGCTCCCCGCCATTATAGACATCGCTGAACGCGGCAGGGCGACTGGCGGCGCCGGGCCAGCGGTAGAAGCGGTGCGCACCGATCGTGCCGATATGCGCGAGGCTGGGCGCCCAATAGGGGTTCACCCAGGTCGTGTGGTAATGCGTCGCCAGCCCGACCGGTGCGTAAACCTCTCCCGCAAGCGCGCGTCGGGCCACCGAAAGCGCGCGCGCCCAATACGTCGCGGAAGGCTTGCGCGCCATCGACCCATCGCAGGTAAAGCTGAACTGGCACCCGGTCCTGCGTTGCGATCCCTGGTACACGACGCCGCACACGGTCTTGGGATAGGCCGGATGCGCCACGCGGTTGAGCACGACCTGCGCGACCGCCTGCTGGCCACCGACACTCTCGCTCGCCGCTTCGTAATAGACCGCCTTGGCGAGGCAATCGAGCGCGCGCGCCTTGTCCAGCCCGGTCCCGCGGCTCACGAAGCCGCGCGCCGCAGGGCCTGCCGTTTCGATGGCGATGGCCGCATCCGGGTCGCCGTTCCAGGCGGCGATGGGGTTCACGCCGGTACCCCCTTCGATACTGACATTGACGGTGGTTGCCGCGGCGGGCGGATCGGCGAGGAAATAGAGCGCCGAACCCGGGAATGTCGCACCCGCTTTTTCGAACGCGAGCGGCTCGACCAGATTGCCGGCGACGATCTCGCTGGCTTGCGGCGCGACCTCTGGCAGGCGCCATTCGGCCTGTGCCGCCATTGCGGGGATGGTCACCGCTGCCCCGAGCACCAGCAGCGCGCGACCGGCCTTGAAGGGGCTCGCGGGGCGTTTGCCTGAGGGGGACGGGTGGCGGAAGGTGGTCAAGCGGGTCCTTGCGTGCAGGCAGAAAGTGCGGGTGCGAATAGCCTAGGCGTTAAGGGGTTGGCGCGCGCGGTCGGCTGATTGCAGCGTATTCTAAAGAGACAGCATGCACTTAAGCGTGAACGCCTATGGTTAACCCGCCTTTGCTGCCGCACGGCACGGTGTTGCGTGCCGGCGATGAAGCCCCTAGAGGCGTGCGCAGTATCGCAGGTGTGGCCTCGATCCGGGTTAACCCCGCGTCGGTGTCACCTAAGAGGGAAGAGAGTGCAAAACTCTCGCTGCCCCCGCAACTGTGACCGGGGAACGGTCCGCCCGATACGCCACTGCCTCTCGCTAGCCGAGGGGTGGGAAGGTGGGCGACACCGTGACGATCCGGGAGTCAGGAGACCTGCCTGTGATGCGTCGTTCGGCCACGGGCGGGGTGTACCGAGGGCAGCGGAGGAAGGGCTTTTCGCGTGGTGCGAAGCCTTCCGTCATGAGCGACAGCAATGCTTGTGATGGAGTTTTTATGCGTACATTCCTGTTTCTTGGTGGCTCTCTGCTGGGGTTGGCCGCGCCTGCTATTGCGCAGGAGGCGGGCGAATCTGACAGCATCCTGATCGCGGACTATCGCGTTCCCGCAGAATCGATCACGATCACCGTCACCGGCAACCCGAGCGAGGTGGAAGATACCGGCCAGCCGGTCACGGTCATCGGTGCGGAGGAAATCGCCGATATCCAGGGGCCGGACCTCTCGCGCGTACTCCAGCGCGTGCCCGGGGTCACCATCAACCGCAATGGCGGGATCGGTTCGACCACCGGCGTATCCGTGCGCGGTGCTGCGAACGACCAGTTGCTGGTCCTGATCGACGGTGTGCGCGTGGCAGATACTGCCGCACCCGCCACCGCTTTCGATTTCGGCACATTGTCCGCGAATAATATCGCGAAGGTCGAACTGCTGCGCGGGTCCAACAGCGTGGTGTGGGGGGCAGACGCGCTCGGCGGCGTGCTGGTCGCTTCCACTTTCGAACGCAGCGGGCTGGCCGGATCTGTCGAGTCCGGATCGCGCGGCACTGCGTCCACCAGCATCGAAGGCGGGATCGGCGGCGATATCGGCTTCATCGGTGGATCGGCGAGCTACCTGACGACCGAGGGCTTTTCTGCCGCTGCGAGCGGGACCGAACCCGACGGGTTCCGCCAGTTCGCGGGCAACCTGCGTGCGCGCGCCTATCTCTCGCGCCAGTTCGAGCTGATCGGCAGCCTGCGCTATGCCGACAGCGAGCTGGAAGTGGATGGCTTCCCGTTCCCTGCTTATACTTTGGCGGACACGCCCGAAATTCAGGAGACCGAGCAGGTTTCAGGCAGTATTGGCGCGCTGTATGACAATGGCCCGCTGTACTTGCGCGGGGGCTACAGCTTCTCCGATACGCAGCGCGATAACCTGCCCGATCGCGGGCTTGCACCCACCTTCGAGAGCCAAGGCCGGTCGGACCGCATTGAAGTGCGCGGCGAGTGGCGCCCGATCGGGCCGCTGATCGTCAATTTCGGTGCTGACAACCTGTGGTCGGACTACGAGAGCACGTCCTTCGGAACGACCACCGCCGCCGACGCCAGCATCTTCGGGGGATACGTGCAGGCGGGGATCGAGTTCGGCAAGCTGTCGGGCCATCTCGGCGTGCGGCAGGACGACCACTCCGACTTCGGCGGGGCGACCAGCTTCGGCGGCGACCTGACCTACGAGGTGGCCGAAAACCTGCGTCTGCGTGCCAGCGTGGGTGAGGGGTTCAAGGCGCCCTCGCTATTCCAGCTCTTTTCCGATTACGGCAATTCCACGCTGCAGCCCGAAGACAGCACCAGTTACGACGTCGGGCTCGCCTACGGTACGCGGCTGTCGCCCATCTATGCCTCGGTCACGCTGTTCCAGCGCGATAGCGAAAACCTGATCGGATATATCGGGTGCCCCGTGCTGACCGGCATCTGCACGAACCGGCCATTCGGGACCTATGACAACGTGGCGCAGGCGCGTGCGCGCGGCGTCGAGGTGGAGGCGGGCGCGTCGCCGGTCGACGGGCTGAGTATTCGTGCTGCCTACGCCTTCGTCGATGCGACCAATCGCAGCGTGGGCGACCCGAATTTCGGCTACGAGCTGGCCCGTCGTCCGCGCCATGCAGGCACGCTCTCGCTGGATTGGGCGACGGCGGGCGATCCTGCGGGCGGAGCGGTTATCGGCGGTGATGTGCGGATCGTAGGCGAAGCCTTCGACGATGCGGGCAATTTCACCCGGCTCGATGGCTATACCGTGGTCGACCTGCGCGTGTCGGTACCGCTGGGCATGATCGAGGGCGAGCGCCCGGTCGAGGTGTTCGGCCGGGTCGAGAACCTGTTCGACGAGACCTACCAGACCGCAGCGGGTTACAACCAGGCGCCGCGCGGCGTGTTCGCCGGGGTCCGGGTAGGGCTCTGACCATGCGCGCCCTCGCGCTCACGATGGCGTGCGTGTTGGCGGGGTGTTCTGCCCCGTCGGCACCGCACGGTGATGGCGAAGCGCACATGCGCATCGTCAGCTTGAACCCGTGCACCGATGCGATCCTGGCCGAGGTCGCGCCCGACAAATTGGTCGCGGTTTCCCAGTACAGTCACGATCCTTCTGCCAGTTCGATGCCGCTGGAGCTGGCGCGCCGCTGGCCCGCGACCGGTGGCAGCGTGGAGGAGATTATCGCTGCGCGGGCCGACATTGTGGTCGCGTCCAGCTTCCTGCCCCCCGCGACCCGATCCGCGCTCGACCGGCTGGACATCCCGGTGGTCACCTTCGGGATGGCGAGCGATGTGGACGGCAACCTGGCGCTGGTGCGCGAGCTGGCCACGGCGGTGGGCGAAACGGAAGCGGGCGAGGCACTGGTCGCCCGGATCGAGGCAGCGCTAGCCGATGCAGCGCAAACCCCTGACACTCCGCAACCGCAGACGATCCTGTGGCAGCCGGGAGGCATCGTAGCGGGCGAAGGCGCGCTGGTGGTGGACCTGATGCGCCGCGTTGGCCTGCAACCTGCCAGCGCAACGCAGGGGTTGGGGCAGGGCGATCGCCTGCCGCTGGAAGCCGTGCTGATCGATCCGCCAGAACTGCTGCTGCATGCAGGCCGGCGCGGCGACGAACAGTCGCGCACCCTGCATCACCCCGCCTTGCGCAAATTGCCCACGAGCCGTGCGGAGTTTGCGCCGCAGCTCTATTTCTGTGGCGGACCGAGCCTGATCCGCGCGGCCGAGCGGCTGGCCGAGATCCGGGGCGGTACAGCATGAACCGGTCCGTCATCGCCCTGATCGCTCTCCTGCTTCTCGCGATACCCCTGTCGCTGGTCGCGGGTCGTGCGTGGATTTTCGATCTCGACCGGCCGGATGCACTGCTCATCATTGCGGAGCTGCGCCTGCCGCGCGCACTGTTGGCGGTCACCGTGGGCGCCGGACTGGGCGCAGCCGGTGCCGCGATGCAAGGCTACCTGCGCAATCCGCTGGCCGATCCGGGCCTGTTCGGGATCGCTCCCGGCGCCGCGCTGGGTGCTGTGCTGAGCTTCTCCTTCGGGTTTGCCGCCAGCGGGTGGCTGCTGCCGATCTTCACCTTGGTCGGTGCGGGCGGGGCGATGGCGCTGCTCGCCCTGTTAGCGGGGCGGGGCGGCGGGATCGCATTGTTCACTCTTGCCGGCCTCATGATCGCAAGCCTCGCGGGGGCTCTGACCAGCCTCGTCATCAGCCTTGCGCCCAACCCGTGGGCACTCAGCGAGATCGTGACCTGGCTGATGGGCGCGCTGACCGACCGGAGCTGGGCCGACGTGGCGCTGGCTGCTCCGCTGACGCTGGCGGGGATCGCGGTGCTGGCCCTTGCCGCACCCGCGCTCGATGCGCTGACATTGGGCGAGGATGCTGCCCATTCCATGGGCGTGAACATGGATCGCGTGCTTACCCTGCTCGTGATCGGCGTCGGTCTGACCATCGGCAGCGGGGTTGCGGTCGCGGGGATCATCGGTTTCGTCGGCCTGATGGTGCCGCATATCGTGCGCCCGCTCACCGACCGGCGCCCGTCATCGCTGATCGTGCCGAGCGCGCTGGCGGGCGGGCTGCTGGTGCTGGTCGCGGACAGCGTGCTGCGCGCCCTGCCGCTGGTCAGCGAGCTGCGGCTGGGCATTGCGCTTTCGCTGATCGGGGCGCCATTCTTCCTGTGGTTGCTGCTGCGCCTGCGGCGCGGGGGAGGGCTGGGCCTAACATGATGGAAGCGATCGACCTTTCGCTGGGCGAGCGGCTGCAAGGCGTCTCCGCGCAAATTGCAGAGGGTCAAGTGACCGCCATCTGTGGCCCCAATGGTGCAGGCAAATCGACGCTGATCCGACTGCTTGCCGGGGTGCTAGTGCCTACCAGCGGCGACGCTTTGCTGGATGGCGTCTGTCTGAACGAGATGCCCGCGCGGGCCCGCGCCCGCGCCATCGGCTACCTGCCGCAGGAACCGCAAATCGCTTGGGACCTGTCGGTTCGCAACCTCGTCTCACTCGGTCGCCTGCCGCATGGCGATCTGCGCGCCGAACCGGTCAAGGCGGCAATGGCAGCAATGGCGCTGGATGAGTTTGCGGACCGCCCCGTCTCGACGCTGTCCGGCGGGGAGCGTGCGCGTGCGCTGCTGGCGCGGGTGCTGGCGGGCGAGCCTCGCGCGATCCTGGCAGACGAGCCCTTCGCCGCGCTCGACCTAGCGCACCAGGCATCGCTGGCACGACATCTGCGGGCGCAGGCCGATCATGGGCGGGCAGTCGTGGTGGTGGTTCACGATCTTGCGCTCGCGCACAATCTCGCAGACCGGGTGATCCTGCTGAAAGAGGGCAGGCTGCATGCGGAAGGCGCGCCGCCAGAGGCGCTGTCCACTGCCAACCTGCACGCCGCGTTCGGCATCCAGGCGCGCTGGCTAGGCGAACCCGGAGCCTGGGTCTTGTCGCACTCCATCGACGGGGCATAACGGGAATTGTCATTTGTCCGACGGGGGAGGGCACGCTTTATAGGGTTTCACGACCCATCCCATCAGGACATATCCCATGCTTCGACTGCTTCTAGCCGCCGCTGTTGCCACTGCCGCCGTTTCGCCCGCGCTTGCGAGGGACGATGCAGACCTCAACAGCCAGCTTCGGGCGATGCCCAAGTGGAGCAACGAAGAATGGCACCTCGCCGCCTACGAGAAGATCCTCGCGGACCAGACCCTTACCGACGAGCAACGCGCGCGGGTGCTGAACTACCGGGCGGTGTCGCGCGGGGCGGCTGGCGACAAACTGGGCCAACTGGCGGATCTCGATCTCGTGGTCGCCAAGTTTCCGAACGTGACGAGGGCGCAAGCGTATAAAGAGGCGCGCGCCTACGCCTATGTGCAGGCATGGCACATGGCGAACCGTGTGCTCGAAAGCCTGACGATGGGACGCAAATCCAGCGGCGCGGAACTGCGGGATCTCTGGGGGCTGGGCTTCTGGGACGATGTTGAAGCGAGGGCGCTGGAGAATGGCGAGATCACCATCTCGAGCAAGGACTGGTCGCGCGACATTGCACGCAAGCTTGCCGAGACGGGCCGGGGCACTGCGCAAATGTGCGTCGCGGTGATGGAGAACAAGGCGCCGTGCGAAATGGGCGCAGATGAACCTTCGCCCCAGCCTTTGCAGGGGGATGCTCTGGTCGCCACGCTTACGGAACTGAAGGAGCGGGCCGCGGTCTACAAGACCGACTGACCCGCCCCCTCGACAGGATCAGTCGACCGTGCTGGAGGTCGGCTCGTCCGGCAATTGCCCGTCCGAAGCGCCCTCGGCAATCCGCGGGCCGCCTTCCACCGGGCCTTCCGCCAGGCCGAGCGCGATCAGCATGTATTGCACGTTCGGATCGCGGCCCGCGAAGTCGCGGTACATTTCGCCGTAGTCGCGCGTGCCGCCCTGGCTGAGTACGGTCTGGCGATAATGCTCGCCGTTGGCACGGGTCAGGCCGCCATTGTCGAGGAACCAGTTGCGGCTGTCATGGTCCAGCATCTGGGTCCACAGATAGCTGTAATAGCCTGCCGAATATCCCGCCGGGCCGGAGAAGATGTGGTTGAAGTAGGTCGTGCGATAGCGCGGCGGAACCAGCTCGATCTCAAGCCCGAGCTCCGTCAGCGAAGTCGCTTCGTACTGCGAAACTTCCGCTTCGGTGTCGATCGCGGCGGCTTCGTCTGCCGAGAGCGCGTGCCACTTCATGTCGAGCAGCGCTGCTTCCAGCACCTCGCCGAAATCATAGCCCTGGTTGAACTTGGACGATGCCTTGATCTTCTCGACCAGCGCGGTCGGAATGGTCTCGCCCGTCTCGTGGTGCTTGGCGTAGTTCTGCAGCACCTCGGGGTAGGTCATCCACATTTCGTGGACCTGGCTGGGGTATTCCACGAAATCGCGTGCGGTCGCCGTGCCCGACAGGCTGGGGTACTGCTGGTTGGCGAAGAAGCCGTGCAGCGCATGGCCGAACTCGTGGAACGTCGTGTTCACCCAATCGAAGCTGACCAGCTGCGGTTCGCCCGCCGGGGCCTTCGGGATGTTGAGCACGTTGTAGATGACCGGCTGTTCGTCCCTCAGGAAGGATTGCGACACGAAATTGCTCATCCATGCGCCACCGCGCTTGGAGGGCCGCTGGAACGGGTCGAAGTAGAACAGGCCAAGCTGCGATCCGTCCTCTTCGAACACGTCATACACCCACACGTCCGGGTGATAGACGGGCAGGTCGGTCCGCCGCTCGAACGTCAGGCCATAAAGCTTTTCCGCCATATAGAAGACGCCGTCTTCCAGCACCTTGTCGAGCTGGAAATACTGCATCACCTCGTCTTCATCGACTTCGTACTGCTCGGCCTTGATCTGGTTGGCGTAGCGGTACCAGTCCCACGGCTTCACTTCGAAATCGCCGCCTTCGGCAGCGATCTTCTCGTTGAGAAGTCCCGCTTCGCGCCGCTGCGTCTCGGCGAGTGCGGGGACCATCTGGCCCATGAAATCGAGCGCGGCCTGCGGGCTTTCGACCATCCGGTCGTACATGGTGTAGCTCGCCCAGTCCGGTTCACCGAACAGCGCGGCCTTTTCGGCGCGCAAGGCGGAAATCTTCGCGACGAGATCGCGCGTATCGATATCCGTTGTGCCATCGGCACGGTGGTAGCTGGCCTTGAAGAGTTTCTCGCGCGCGGCACGGTTTTCCATACTCGGCAGCAGCGGCTGCTGCGTGGTGTTCTGCAGTGCGATTGCGAACTTGCCCGGCTGGCCCTCTTCGGCGGCAAGTTCGGCGGCGGAGGTAATGTCGCTTTCGGACAGGCCCGCCAGCTCTTCACGACTGTCGAAGAACACGGGCTGGTCCGCCATCGCGTTGCGCGCAGCCTGCGCGAACTCGGTGGTGACTGTCGAAAGCTCGGTGTTGATTTCCTTCACGCGGGTACGCTCGGCATCGGTCAGCAATGCGCCTGCGTGGACCATGCTCTTGTAGGTCTCTTCGAGCAGCTTGGCGTCTTCGCGGGTCATGCTCATCGCCGCGCGATTATCGTACACCGCCTTCACACGCGCGAAGAGTGCGGGGTTGAGCACGATGCTGTCGGAGTGCGCCGAAAGCTTGGGACTGATCTCTGTATTGATTTCGTCCAGCCGGTCGGTCGTGTTGGTGCCGGTCAGCTGGAAAAAGACCGCGCCCACCCGGCTGAGCATCCGGCCCGATTTTTCCAGTGCGACGATCGTGTTTTCGAACGTCGGCGGTTCCGGGTTGTCGATGATCCGCTGGATCTCGCCCTTCTGGATGATCATCGCCTTCTCGAACGCGGGCAGGTAATCGTCTTCCGAAATCTTGCTGAAATCGGGCGCCTTGAAGGGCAGGCTGCTTTCCAGCTCGAAGTAATTGGCACCCTGCAGGCGCTCCTGAGTGGTGACGCTGGTGGTGGCGGTGCTGTCCTGGGCCATGGCTGCTCCGTTCAATCCGCCGGCAAGGGCGATGGTTGCGGCGGAAGCGAGAAGAATGCGCATCGAAGGCTCTCCATTGGTATCATAGTTCGTGATTGCGTTGGCTCATGGCCTAGCAGCGGCCACTTGAACAGTGGCTGGAAGGATGTTCATGTTCTATTCGGACGGTTTGGCAGGCGCTTCGGTTCCGCCGCCGGCTTCCGCCTCGGCCCTGACGGCGGCTGCCGCTTCGCCCAGCGCCTGCTTGTTGACGGTCACGATGCGAGGGCGGCCTCCATCCTGATCGACCACCAGCCACACCGATCCCAGTTCCACGAACGCGCCTTCGTCGGGCACAACAGTCAGCGCATCCAGATCGACATCGCGCAGCAGTGCCAGCACATCGTCGTCGAAGACTTCCGCGAAGGTCGCATCGACCGCGCCGGGGTCGGTCAGTTCGCGCCGTTGGCCTTCTGCGTCGATGTACAGCAGGGGGAGGCCGACTTCCTGCAGGATGGCAGCACGGTCTTCACTGCGCGCGGCTGTACGGATTGCCGAGAACGCATCGGCAAACTGGCTCGCGCTGGTGCCGGTGGCGCAGGAAATCGCGCCGCCATCGGCACTGTCGTGCGCCAGGTCGAATTGCTCGTCGCGCCGGTCCTGCTCCTGCCAGACGACCAACAGGCAGTTGTCCGGCTTCTGCGCCAGCACATCGCTGTCAGGCTCGGGAGCGCCAGGGGTCTCGTCCTGCGAGGGAGTGCACGCGGCAAGTACGGCGATAGAGGCTGCCAGTGCGAACCTAGCCGGGGCGGACATCCGCATAATTCGCCTCGAGGAAAATCTGTGCGCGTCGTTTCGATCGATGGACCAGTCCGCCGGCAATTTCGCCCCCTGCATATCGGTAGTCCAGCTCCGCCGCGATAGCTTCGTAATCGGCGGTGCGGATGGCCCGGTTAAGTGCCGGGCTCTTCGCCGGAGATAGGGTGCCTTCGCCGACATTGTAGGCCAGATCGACCAGCGCATCGAATTCGTGCTGGTACAGCTTCAGGTCGCCCACGACATTGGCGACCGCCTTTTCCGCATGTTTCAGATCGGCTTTCAGGAATGCCATCGCCTGCGCGCGGGTGATCCGGTCGCCCACTCTCAGCCCGTCCTGCGGCCGCACGAGATGCCCGATCCCGACCGTGGGATAGCCCGCGACATCGCGATAGACGGTCAGCCGCATGCCTTCTTCCTGCGCGAGCGCGCGGCGCATGCGCTCGCTCACCGATAACAGCGAGGCATGCATGCGGGTGTAGTTCGGGTTGGTTTTCAGGTTGGTTTCGTAGGACCATCCGGCCACGTCGCGGGTCGTCTGCGACTGGTGCGCGCCCAGCGTACCCGCGGCGACCGATACCGCGGCCAGCGCGATGGGTGCGCGTTTCATGAAGCGCTGGCGGCGTGAGCCGCGGCGACGGGCCGTAGGGGACGCAACACTGGGCCGCCCCGTACCGTGAGAGGATGCGACGCCGGTCATCCGATGCCCCACGGGGCATCAACATCCTGTACGTCTGCAATCGCCACCGGGGCGATCATATCCGGTCCTCCTGTTGCGTCGCCAGCTGCGCGCCGGAGCGGCAGCCTGTCGATCGATCAACGGTGGTGACGGGCAAAAAGGTCCACGGCTCGCCGCGTCCCGTTAACGTGTCGGAGGGGCGATCAGTCGCCGTCGCGCAGGGTCCCGGTCAGCGTAAGGACGATGATCGAGACCAGCAGCATGCCCAGTATTTCGTACAGGGCATCGAACACCTGCAGCACGTCGCGCCAGAATCCGCCGACTTTGCTTTCGTCGATGGTCCACAGGCTCTCATGCTCCAGATCGATGATCGGAACGGCGGAATCGAGCGCGTAGAGCAGCGGGTTCAGCGGCACGGCCACCGTGTCCTTGTCGGCCAGCATGAAGGCGCCGTTGACATCCAGCAGCCAGGTGAGTGCCGCGCCTAGCAGCAGGTAGCCGACTGCCACCAGCAGCGCAAAGCGCGGGCGGTAGCCATAGCCGCTGACGAGGTAGAGCAGTCCCTGGACCCACTTGTTGAACCAGCCCATGTCGCTGAAGCGGCGTTGCAGGTTGCGCCGTTCGATCTGCACCCGCCGCCGGGCGTATTCATTGCCTTGCGTGGCGAAATAGGCCGCCAGCTGCTCGTAAGGTTGCGGCAGGAATCGCTTCGCCTTGGGCTTGCTGTTGAAATATTGCAGCTCCAGCCACTTGATCCGCTGTTCGGCCAGATCGGTGGCAGAGGGGAGCGCGGCGTTGCTGTCGAGCCGTTCGTATACCAGCCCGTCCAGCCGCAGGTCGCCGTGTTTCAGCCCTGCACTCACCCAGTTATCGCCCCCGCCATCCGCGATTCGGCCTACCTGCGCATCGCTGAGGTCGACAATCCCGTCAATGGCCCAGCGCTGGTTCTGCGGCAGGTCCTCGGGCGCGCGAATGATGTTCACCTCACCCTCGATCTTGGCATCCCGCAGCGACAGCGCGACACGCTCCTTGCGCAGCACCTGCTTGTCGTCGGACAGCCTGCGCCGGGGGCGTTCGCCGCCGGGAAAGGGGCGGTCAACCGGCAGGGCCGTGATATTGATGTAATCCAGCTGGAGCCGCCCCGCGATGCGCGCATTATCCAGCGCGATGCAGCCCACCACATTCGCCGGAATGCGATCCAGCTCGCTCTCCGCCGTGGCGCCGGGGCGCGTCGGCGCCAGCTGCACGTCGCCATCGAAGATGCTGCGCCCCAGGTCGAGCACCACGTAAGACTGATGATCGAGATCGAGCTGCGATGGGCGCAGGTCGGTCGACCGGAAGATGAACTTTTCGCCGACCTTGCAGGACGAGAAATCCACCTTGCCGACGATCTTGTTGCGCACCCGGCCTTTCCCGCGATCGCCGAAGCCAAAGCGGACCCGACGGGCGATCTCGCTGTCGCTGGCCCATACCGCGACATTGGTGCGCCGATCCCGCGTGGCGGGCAGGATCAGGCAGCCTTCGATGCGGATCTCGTCGCATTGCGTACCGGTCATCCGGATGCCCGATGCAAAGCGCGACCGCGCCAGCTCCACCGCGCCGCCCACGCGCGATCCCGACAGGCGGACCGCCCGCCCGGTGCCGGTGCGTTCGAACCGGCAATCGCGCACCAGCAGGTCGATCCCGAGCGACAGGTTCGAGAAATCGCAATCGGCGCGCACGATGCAGCGGATCAGCTCGAAATTGACGCCCGCGCACAGGCTCTGGCTGCGCAGCCGCGGGACCGTGCCATCGCTGTCCGCTTCGCCTTCGGAAAGCGACCCGAACACGGAATCGATCAGTTGCACCTTCGAACGCGCATCGAGCGATCGGAGCTGCGTATCGCCGCGCACTTTCGTCTGCTCCAGCTTGACGTTCGCGGCCTTGGTCTCGTGCAGGGCAATGGCGAAGCCATCTTCCGGGGCGCGCGAGACAAAGCTGTTTCGCAGTTCGATATCGCCGCGGATCACCGAGTTGGCCATGTGCCAGCCACCCATGAAGCGGCACGCCTGCAGGCTGATATCGCCATCGATCTCGGCATTGTCGAACTGGGCCAGTCCGCGCGCCGAGCAATCGCCCACATCGACCACGCCCGAGGCACGCAGGTGCGCCAGATCGAGCGCGCACGGCCCCTTGCCATCGAACCGGTTGCGCAGCAGCCGCACCTCGAAGCACTTGAGCGCGCCCGCGCTGAAATTGCCCGCGAACTCGTTGTCGCGCACGTTGAAGCGCCCGCCGATCCGGGCATTGCGCAGCATGACACGCGGATTCTGCTCGGTCGCGTTGAGCCCCATCTTGCATTCGGTGAGGTTGAGATTGTTGTCGACGTGCAGCGCAGTCAGCTGAACGGTCTCGCGGGCATGGCAGCTGCGTAGCGAGAAGGCGCCGGTCGTGCGGCAGCCGACCGCCGATATCCGCGCCTCGAACCTGCACCGGCGTGCGGTGAACGACCCGGCGATCTCGGCATCGTCCATCACCAGGGCCACCTTGCTCGAATTCACGACCGATGCGGCGAAGTAGCAATCGGCAAATTCCAGCGTCTCGCAGCTGATATCGCCCAGATTGACCGCCCCGTCGAACCGGCAGTGTGTAGCGCGCAGGCTGAGCAGGTGGGGCGATCCGCGGCCCGTCTGGCGCGCGCCGTTGAGGTCGAGCGAACCCGTGACGCGCAAGCCATCGATCGCAATGCCGCGTGGATGCAGCGCGGATTCGCTACGGTCGAGCCACAGGTCTGCCAAGAACTGCGCATCGACTGCGTGGATCGGGGTGCCGTCGGCACCGCGCGGGAAACGTGCGACCTTCCCCTCGTGCACGGCAGCCGCGATGCGCGCTTCGATGTCGGCAGGTTCGAGCGCGCTGTCGCTCGCCCCCATATCCTCGCTCACGTCCGCGACCCCCCAGCCACATCCTCGAGCGAACTTCCTAGCCGGAATCAGCCGATTCGCAAAAAGGTTAACGCGAAAGAGGTGCCAATTGGCACACTATGTTGATGGCGGTGCGACCTGCGTGTCCATGATAACTGCTGTTCGACCCCCTCGCCACGCTGGACCATCGCCCCGCACACGGCAGGATCGTGTTCTGCCTAGGCTGCTCTTCATGGAGCGAGTCTATAGGCCGTCAGCTTGCTGAAATCCCGGAAGCCGACCGTGATCAGGTGATTGTCCGGAGTAATGATGAGGCAACCCCCGGTATCGGCCTCCCAGACGATTTCGTGATCGCTGCCGACCAGATCGATCGCCCACGTCTTTCTGGTCGATGATACGAAAATGTGGTTTTCAGTCGCAATGACATTGCCGTAAATCGCATCGTTTGTTCCGACTTCCGGGTAGGCAGTCGGCAGATCGGTCGCCCACAAAATACTCCCATCGCGCGCATCGAGCGCAACGAGGCGCCGGTTTTCCTGATCGCCCGCGTAAATGATCCCGTCCCTGTAGGCGAAGGACGTTGTGTATTCGGACGAAGCGGTCCGCCAGGTAACGGCCATGTTGTCGAGGGAGGCCCCGACAATCTGGTTGCGACCTCCAAAACGTGTGTCTTGGCTAAAGAAATAGACGTTGCCCCGGCCATCCAGAAGCGGGCCACTTTCGTAATCCATCATGGTGCGCATGCTTTCCATGTCCGGGATGGACCCGGCAGCTGCCCCGCTAGACCGATCGAAGCGCATGATCGAAATGCCAGCATAGTAATAAAGGTAGTTATCATCGATCGCGATGCTCTGGCCGCTGCCGATATTCGCGTTCAACGGTTGCTTGAACCACTTTAGATTTCCGGCAACCGCGTCGAATGCATAGAGCCAGCCGCCGTAATAACCACCTGCCACATACACCATCCCGTCAACGGCTGCGGGCTGGCTAAACTGGCTCCACTGCGATGCAAATGACATCTTGTTGACGAGAGTGCCGGTTTGCGCATCCAGCGCCCATTGCGGATTGGCGGCGCTGGAACCCTCCATCGACGTAACATGGAGCAGGCCGTCCGACAGGCTTGGTCCGCTCGCGTATCTCTGATTTCCGAGGTTATATGCCCACTCGGGCGTACCTGTATCGCTTGCAAGTGCGATGACTCTGGTAGGACCCGCGAAAGGAATACCGCCATCAGGGCCAGCAACGATGAAGACCCTTCCATCATTTGCCGCGGCCGGAAAAATGCGGCCTCTGGCGTAACTGTCGCTCCAGGTCCACGCGTGTGCAAAATCATCGGTATTGTAACGCACGGCAACATAACCGTCGTTATGATTGTTGCGCTGGAAATTCGCCCAATCATCCAGCTTCACGGCGACTTGCACGTTGTACGATTTTGCCGAATTGGCAATCACGGTACTGCAATCGCTCGTCCCGCAAATCTTGAAATCGACAGTGTTTTGAGTTGTGCCTCCAGGCATGAATGGCCGCGTTCGGAAAGTCGCCGAAATAGTGTTGCCACTTATCTGTGGGGCGCCGACGATAGCGAATGCCGATCCGTTCACTACAAACTCTGGATAGATTTGCGCACCCGCAGCGCCGTCGTAGACCGTCTGGATCTGGAAGGTGGACTGCTGGCCCTCCTCTACCTGAATGGCAAAGCTCGCAGGGGTAGAGGTCGGCGTGGGGGCAGGGGGCGGGGTGGATCCGCCACCGCCCGAATTGCCGCCGCCGCCCGAACCGCCGCCACCGCCGCAAGACCCAAGTGCGATTGCGGCTATCGAAAGAGTCAGAATTCTCACGCTTGACGTTCCCTGTTGACAGAAGGGGTCTGACAGCAAACCTTCGTTCGATCAATGAGTTATTAAAGTACCGTCCCGGCGTGGCTTGAGGTGGGGCGCCTCGATTTGCGTGTCGCGGGCATTGGCAAAGGGATGCACATTGCCCACCTGCAACCCTGACCTTGACTAATAAGAACAACGCAGGAACAAACTCGCCCCATGGCACTCACTCACATCTCCGTACGCGGTGCGCGCGAGCATAACCTCAAGGGCGTCGATATCGACCTGCCGAGGGATTCGCTGATCGTCATCACCGGGCTCTCGGGTTCGGGGAAGAGTTCGCTCGCCTTCGATACGATCTATGCCGAGGGGCAGCGGCGTTATGTCGAGAGCCTGAGCGCCTATGCGCGCCAGTTCCTCGAGATGATGCAGAAGCCCGATGTCGAGCATATCGAGGGGCTGTCGCCTGCGATCAGCATCGAGCAGAAGACCACGTCGCGCAATCCGCGTTCCACCGTGGCGACGGTGACCGAGATATACGACTACATGCGCCTGCTGTGGGCGCGGGTGGGCGTGCCCTATTCGCCTGCGACCGGCCTGCCAATCGAGGCGCAGACCGTCTCCAACATGGTCGACCGCGTGATGGCGCTGCCCGAAGGCACGCGCGCCTACCTGCTCGCTCCGGTGGTGCGCGGGCGCAAGGGCGAATACCGCAAGGAACTGGCCGAGTGGCAGAAGGCGGGCTTCACCCGCGTGCGGATCGACGGCGAGATCTATCCCATCGAAGACGCGCCCGCGCTCGACAAGAAGTTCAAGCACGACATCGAAGTGGTCGTAGATCGCCTTGCGGTGAAAGAAGGGCTGGAGACGCGTCTGGCGGACAGCTTCGAAACCGCGCTGCGGCTGGCCGAGGGGCTGGCCTATGTCGATCTGGCGGATGGCGTGGTGCCGGGGCGGGAGGAGGACGCGGACAGCGCGGGCAACCTCAAGGGCGCGGGCGTGCCTGCCAATCGCATCGTTTTCTCCGAAAAGTTCGCCTGCCCGGTCAGCGGCTTCACCATCGAGGAGATCGAGCCGCGGCTGTTCTCGTTCAACGCGCCGCAGGGTGCGTGTGCGACGTGCGACGGGATCGGCGAGAAGCAGCTGTTCGATCCACAGCTGGTCGTGCCCAACGAAGCGCTCAGCCTCAAGCAGGGGGCGGTTGCGCCGTGGGCCAAGAGCACCCCTCCGTCGCCTTACTACATGCAGGTGCTCGGCAGTCTGGCGAAGGAATACGGGTTCGACCTGGCCACCCCGTGGAAAGACCTGGGCGCGGAGAACCAGGACGTTATCCTATACGGCACCAAGGGCAAGCGCGTGCCGCTGACCTTCAAGGACGGGCGCAAGCAATACACCGTCCACAAGCCGTTCGAAGGCGTGGTCGGCAACCTCAACCGACGCCTGCTGCAGACCGAGAGCGCGTGGATGCGAGACGAGCTGGCGAGGTTCCAGACCGCGCAGCCGTGCGAGACCTGCGGCGGCAAGCGGCTGAACGAGAAGGCGCTGGCGGTTCGCGTCGGGCGCCCGGAGAACGCCACCGACATCGCCGAACCCAGCCGCATGAGCGTGGGCGATGCGAAGGTGTGGTTCGAGAACCTGCCCGGCCAGCTGACCGACCAGCAAAATCAGATTGCCAAGGCGATCCTCAAGGAAATCAACGAGCGCCTGGGCTTCCTCGACAATGTCGGGCTCGACTACCTCAACCTCGACCGCAAATCGGGCACGCTGAGCGGGGGCGAGAGCCAGCGCATCCGCCTCGCCAGCCAAATAGGCAGCGGGCTCTCGGGCGTGCTCTATGTCCTCGACGAACCCAGCATCGGCCTGCACCAGCGCGACAACGACCGGCTGCTCGAAACGCTCAAACGCCTGCGCGACCTCGGCAACACGGTGATCGTGGTCGAGCATGACGAGGACGCGATCCGCGCGGCGGACTACGTGGTCGATCTGGGCCCCGGTGCGGGCGTCCACGGGGGCGAAGTGGTGGCGGAGGGCACGCTCAAGCAGGTGCTCAAGAGCAAGAAATCGCTCACCGCAGCCTACCTGAACGGCACGCGCGAAATCGAAGTCCCGGCCAAGCGCCGCAAGGGCAACGGGCACCATCTGACCGTCCACGGCGCGCGGGCGAACAACCTGAACAACGTCACCGCATCGCTCCCGCTCGGCACCTTCACCTGCATCACCGGCGTCTCCGGCAGCGGCAAGTCGAGCTTCACCATCGACACGCTGTATGCAGCCGCCGCGCGCGAACTCAACGGCGCGCGGGTGATCGCGGGCGCGCACGACAAGGTCACCGGCCTCGAATATTGCGACAAGGTGATCGAGATCGACCAGTCGCCCATCGGCCGCACCCCGCGCTCCAACCCCGCGACCTATACCGGCGCCTTCACGCAGATCCGCGACTGGTTCGCGGGCCTCCCTGAAGCCCAAGCGCGCGGCTACAAACCCGGCCGCTTCAGCTTCAACGTCAAGGGCGGCCGGTGCGAGGTGTGCCAGGGCGACGGCCTGATCAAGATTGAGATGCACTTCCTGCCCGACGTCTACGTCACCTGCGAGGAATGCGGCGGCAAGCGCTACAACCGCGAAACCTTGGAGGTGAAGTTCAAGGGCCACTCCATCGCCGACGTGCTCGACATGACGATCGAGGATGCGGAAAGCTTCTTCAAGGCCGTCCCCCCGATCCGCGACAAGATGGCGATGCTGAACGAGGTGGGGCTGGGCTATATCAAGGTCGGCCAGCAGGCGACCACGCTATCGGGCGGCGAGGCGCAGCGGGTGAAACTGGCCAAGGAACTGAGCAAGCGCAGCACCGGGCAGACGCTCTATATCCTCGACGAGCCGACCACCGGCCTGCACTTCGAGGATGTGCGCAAGCTGCTCGAAGTGCTGCACCGGCTGGTCGATCAGGGGAATTCGGTGGTGGTGATCGAGCACAACCTCGATGTGATCAAGACCGCGGACTGGGTGCTCGACCTCGGGCCGGATGGCGGCGTCCGGGGTGGAGAGATTGTGGCGCAAGGTACACCAGAGGACGTGGCCGGGGTGAGCGGGAGTTATACGGGCAGCTATCTGAAGCCGATGCTGGCTAAGGTCGCGCAATCTAGGCAAGAGGCTGCCGAATGATCTTTCACCTCTCGTCGTCACAAATTGGAAGGCGGGGGTATCGGCCCGTTCGCGCTTGCAATAGCTCTCAAGACGGGCTAGTGATACGTATAAGTATCAAAGGGGCTGTAAGTGCTTTTTGAGGTTCGACAAGGCGACTGCGCCAAACTCGCCGCTAATCTCTCGGATGAGAGTATCGATATCATTGTAACCAGTCCCCCATATTGGGGGCAGCGAATGTCGCTCGGGCATGGCGTCGAAGAAGACCCGCGAGATTACATTAGCGGTATCGGGGAAATATTCGAAATTCTTCTCCCAAAATTAAAGTACGACGCTATCGTCTGGCTAAATGTTGGTGACGCCTATAACACACCGATTAATTGGAGATTCGAGGATAAGAAGTATAGTTCCCTCGGTCATGAACGAGACGGACTTTCGGATGACAACACAGCTTACACCAAGCCAAGGGCGAAACGGAAAGCGTTTATTGATCAGTCTTCCGGATGGCTAAAATATGGGAATTTGCTCTCTCTGCCACATCGTTTAGTACAAGAATTATGCTCTCGCGGGTATTATTTCCGTGGAGAGGTGATCTGGAAAAAGCTTAATCCAATGCCCGAGGGAAGATGTCGGCGGCCGCACAGGGCGCATGAGCCAATCTTTCTGCTATCAAAATCCGAGCGTCACAGATTCAGAGTACAGCCCCCCGTCTCATCGGTTTGGGAATTCCCGAGCGAGCGTATGCGAGGGGAAAAACATTTTTCACGCTTTCCCTTGGAACTTCCAAAGCGTTGCATAGAGGCCTTTGGGGAAACGACCGCTGAGACATTGGTCTGTGACCCCTTTACAGGTTCCGGAACGACGGGGATTGCCGCGATCAACGCCAACTGCCAATTCATCGGTTTTGAGATTGATGCAGATCAACATCGCGCTGCATCGATGCGGATTGAACAGGCCGCAATTGAACGTGGGCTAGCTCATGAATGCGCGCCAACGCTGGACAATGAAGCGCGAAAAATTGTCGTCAGGTGATACGAAGTCCTCCGTGTAAATCCGACGATCGGCTGGAAGATTATCTGGAGAAGGGATGGTGTTTCGATTGTACGAAAAGCATCGCGTGAAATAGCCCTCGTCCTCGATATCGCGCCGCTTTGCGCTGCGGCCTTCGCTGTTCGGATCACCGAGCTCACCACGATTAATCGGATTGTCCGATGGAGAACTTTTGCAGTCCATCGTCCAGAGCGGAGAGGTGTAGCCCGCTGATTTGAGCAACGAACTCATATGGATGTCGTCCGTTCGCCTTTCAGCGAAGCTCGCTTTCACGTGGACTACCCCAAAAAATATCCATTCGTCTCCGTGTCGACCGTGCAGTGTCACGTCGATTTTGTCGGCTTCTAATCGGTCTGTAATATTGATTTGCTCGACAATTTTTCTTCGCTCGCTGTCATCTGAAATTTGGATTTTGACATCGTGCTGAGCAAGGAAACCGCTGTAAAAACGTACAACGATCTCTTCTAGTGCCCAGCCACCAGTGCGCTTCCAACTCTGTTCGAGGTTCAAACGTGCGTTGCCAGCAGGGTGGTTCAAAATATCAAGGTATGCGCGACTTACCAAGAACCACCAAACATCAGATGGATTAGCGTGTGGCCACAGATTGACGGCCTTAAGAAACGTTTGAACGACCGCCTCACGCTTCGCCAATATGAGTTGAGCGCGAAATAACCCCATCAATTCGTTGAATTCATCCATAGATGCGTTTGGCAATCTATAGGTGGCGTCATGAGACCCATATGGGAAGCGGAGGATCAAATCGGCGCCGTTCTCTTCTGCGTAGAAGATTCGAGATATCGATTTGTCGAACGCGCCATCAATATTCGAAAAAAAACTATCGAAGTTAACATTTAGATAATTGAGCATTGGCAACAGCAATTCCTTCGGAATTGCGTGTCCGACCTCGAACTCGTTTACCCAGCCAGGCGCCAAATCAAACTCTATCTCGAGATCGCTCACAGAAATATTGGCTAATTGTCGCGCTTCGCGTAACGATTGGCCGATCGCAAGGTGATAATCCTGAGGGCTAATCATCGTCGAAAACGGCTTTCAGTGAGAGGTCCAACGCGTTTGCTATTTTTTTAAGGCTGAGGATTGAGATATTCCTTTCCCCTCTTTCGACGCCCCCGATATACGTCCGATCTAGGCCTGCTTTTTCGGCTAACCCCTCCTGCGAGAGGCCGGCCGCCTCTCTTGCAGCCCGGAGTTTTAGGCCGATTCCCTTAAGGGTGTCATTTTTGCTCACCCCATAGCCAATACATTGCGATACTCTTGAGTCGACGGACTATATGTATCTCGCTGTCCTACACCCCTCTCCCCCACTAGCCTCCCCGGCCCCGCACCCACGAACCCGAGAGGCATCCCATGTCCAAACCCACGCCACAACATCCCGATCTCGCGGCCAACCCCACGCTGACCGAGCGCGAGGCGTTCGATGCGTGGCAGGCGCATGTCGATGCAGGCCGCATCGGGAAGCGCGCTGCGCCCGATCCTGCGTGGCTGCTGCGCCAGATGCGTAACGAGGAGGTGCTGCTGGGCAGGGCGGTCTCGGTGAGGGTGCATGTGCGGGAGGAATTGCGGGGGCGGTAGGGGTGTTCCTCGCCACACTCCCCTCGTCGGCCCGGACTTGATCCGGGCCGGGGCTTCTTTCTTGGCGATTGTTGGCTTTGGC
>NZ_CAXQBM010000085.1:0-34595 GCF_964222115.1 Alteriqipengyuania sp. | reverse complement strand
GCAAAATCGACGGTATCCTTGTCGAGATCGTCGAGCAGCGAATTGGCGACGCGGGCAAGGCGGGCCTCGGTATAACGCATCGAAGCCGGCGGATCGGGGTCCATCGAACCGAAATTGCCCTGACCGTCGATAAGCGGCAGGCGCATCGACCAGTCCTGCGTCATGCGGACCAGCGCATCGTAGATCGCGCTGTCGCCGTGCGGGTGGTAATTGCCCATCACGTCGCCGACGATCTTGGCGCTCTTGCGATAGGGCCGCCCGGCGACGAAGCCGCCTTCCTGGCTGGCGAACAGGATACGGCGGTGGACCGGCTTCAATCCGTCGCGCACATCGGGCAGCGCGCGGCTCACGATCACGCTCATCGCGTAATCGAGATAGCTCGTCTTCATCTCATCGACGATGTCGATGCGGTCGTACTCGCCCATGGGGCTGGGCGGGGCGAGAGTGTCAGTATCGTCGGCCAAGAAAAATCCGCTCTGTCAGGTTATCTTTCGGGTGCGTATTCGCGCAGTCGGGAGACGCTAGGGGAAAGGTGCCGGAGGTGCCAGCAAGACGCCCCACAGATGGGGATTGCAACACGATTTTTCCACATTTTCTGGCGGTTTCGCGAACTGTCCCTCATTCAACCACCGTTCAACCGCCCCCAGTCACAGTCTGGACGTTCACGCGGCACTATCGCATAGGCCGCGCGTTATTCTCATAACACACGAGATCATCGTTGATCGCCGCGCTCCCCCGGTGCGGCTCAGACAGGAGAGACCAATGCCATTCTTTGCCCCTTCGTCGCGCAAAGCATCCAAATTCGCTATCGCTGCCGCCATCATGAGCGTCGGTGCCTTTGGCGTAACTGCATTCGACGCACCTGCCTGCGCACAGCGCAGCAAGAAGAAAGCCGAACCGGAATATTCGGATGAGTTCCGGAACGCGATCGCTCCGATCCAGGAGGCTCTGGAAGCTGAAGGAGCGGACAAGGCCGCTCTCCTCGATCAAATTGTGGCGACCGAAGCGCTCGTTTCGACCGATGACGACAAATATGTTTTCGGCAATACGCTTTATCTGACCGCACTCGAACTCAAGAACTGGGAACTGGCCAGCAAGGGCATGGAATTGATGCTCGCCAGCGGGAAGACCCCGGAAGAGAACATGGTGGGTTACACCGCGAATGCCGGACGGCTTGCCTTCAACATCAAGGATTACTCGCTCGCCCGTCAGCGGCTCCAGCAGGCGATCGACTTGGGTTCCCAGGATCCCGAGCTCCAGACGCTGATTACGCAGACCTTTGCCGCAGAGAACAACTCTTCGGGTGGGGTTGAGTATGTCATGCAGCAGATCGATGAACAGCTGAACGCGGGGCAGGCGCCTGATGACGCGCTGCTCCAGACCGGTCTGGCCGCTGCTTACAAAGCGGGCCGTTATGCAGAGACGAGCAAGCTCGCGCACGCGGCAGCGAAATATTATCCGAACGAGATGAATTGGCGGAACGCCATCGGCGTCCATCGCGATCTCGGCAGGCTCGACGATGCGAAACTGCTGGATCTGATGCGGTTATTGCGTGCAACCGGGTACATGAAGGACCAGCTCGACTACGAAGTTTATATCGACGCGGCAAACTACCGGGTCCTTCCTGCCGAAGTTCTGGAAGTGACGCAGGCGGGCGTTTCCGCAGGTGCGCTGAATAGCAGCGACCCGTTCGTTAGCGAGGCGCTGACCGAAAGCCAGAGCCAGGCGCCCGGTTTGCGCGCCGACCTTGCAGAGCTTGAGCGCGATGCACGGGCCTCCGGTGCTACGGCGAAGATCACACTGGCTGCCGCTGACGCCTATTTCAATTTTGGGGAAAATTCCAAGGCGGCAGAGCTTTACGAAATCGCGCTGACCCGCCCGGGTGTCGATAGCGGTATGGCCCTCACCCGCCTCGGCATCGCGCAGTACGAAGCCGGGAATAGTGCTGCGGCGCTGGAAACCTTCGCCAAGGTGGAGGGCGATCGCGCTCCGATTGCGGACCTGTGGGCGACCTTCATCGCTCAGCAATCGGCCACGGCAAGCTGACCGAACGTCAGAACCTGTAATGTTGAATCGGCACGAGGACCCTGGTTCTCGTGCCGTTTTTCTTACCGTAGCCGCCGCACGTAGAGCTGTTCGTCGGTGCCGCGCTTCATTTCGAACCGGTCCAGCGAGCCGATCAGCTCCGAAAGACGCTTGAAGCCGTAATTGCGCACATCGAAGCTCGATCGGTTGCCTGCGATCTGGCCGACCTCGTGCAGCCGCGCAAAACCTGAATCGTCGCGGCTCGAGGCCTTCCATGCTTCGCCGAGCAACTGGATCAATTCCTCGTCCACATTATCGGTCTTGCTGTCGCCGCCCGTATCGCGCGTCTGGCCGCGGATAAGCTTGGCCACGTCGATAAACCGCGTGCATGCGCGCTGCAGGGCATGCGGCGTCTTGGCGTCACCGAAGCAGTAAACCGGCAGGCCATCCTGCCGCAGCCGCGTGACCAGCGGGGTGAAATCGCTGTCCGAGCTCATGATGCCGAACCCGTCGACCTTGCCCTGATAAAGCAGGTCGACCGCGTCGATCGTCATGGCCATGTCGGTCGCGTTCTTGCCGCGCGTCAGGTCGAACTGCTGGTGCGGGCGAATGCCATAGCGGTTAGTAATATCGCCCCACCGCTTGAGCGCATCCTTGGCCCAGTTTCCGTATGCCCTGCGAATGTTCACCTGCCCCAGTTCGGCCAGCACGGTGAGGACCGAGTCGATACCATTGGGATCGACATTGTCCGCGTCGATCAGGAGGGCGATGTTGTTGGCTTCGATTTCAGACATGCCTGCCAGATGGCCAAGGCCCATCGTGCGCGCAAGTCAGCCTGCGGAAGAAAATTCGCCGCTATCCTGCGCCAGCTGGCGCAATATCCCGTCGGCAATCGCGAAATGCGCGCCATGTAGCGTGATTTCGCCAGCGTCCTCCTTCGCCTTCACAAAGGGAAAGGACCGCAGGTTGGACAGGCTTTCGCGCACGGCGGCCAGCTCCATTTCGAGCACGGCTTCAGCCCCTTCGGCACCATGCTTCTCAACCACGCGATCGCGCGCTTCGTCCAGCATGGAGACCCAGTTGCCCACGAAGCCGCCTTCACCGAATTCGGTCCCGTGCAGGTCGCGGGTCAGCGCCGCCATGCAGCCGCCGCAGGCTCCATGGCCCATCACCAGGATTTCCCGAACCTTCAGGAATTGCACGGCAAACTCGACCGCGGCCGACACACCATGCTGGCCCGGCGTCGTCTCGTACGGAGGCACCATCGCGGCGACATTGCGCACCACGAAGATTTCCCCTGGGGCGACATCGAAGATCTGTGCCGGGTCCACCCTGCTGTCAGAGCAGGAGATCACCATCACCTGTGGAGACTGCCCCTCGCTGAGGGTCGACCAGCGTTCTCGCTGGGCCTGCCAATCCCCTTTGCGGAAGCGATAATATCCTTCGACCAGTTCGGCATACGACTTCATGGGCACGGTCCATGGCGCGCACCATTGCCTGTGGCAAGTGCTCCGCCTAGATGGACGGTCATATGAACGATCTTTCTTCTGCCCCATCGCCCGAGGAACGCCCGCAGCGCCAACGCAAGCCCGACTGGATTCGGGTCAAGGCGCCGGTCAGCAAGGGCTATCACGAGACGCGCCGGCTGATGCGCGACCTCAGCCTGAATACGGTGTGCGAAGAGGCTGCGTGCCCCAATATCGGCGAGTGCTGGGAAAAGAAGCACGCGACTGTCATGATCCTTGGCGATGTCTGCACGCGCGCCTGCGCGTTTTGCAACGTCAAGACGGGCATGCCCCGGTTGGTCGATCCAATGGAACCGGAGAACGTCGCGGTTGCGGCGGGCAAGATGGGGCTGGAGCACATCGTCATCACCAGTGTCGACCGCGATGACCTGCCCGATGGCGGGGCAGGCCAGTTCGTGAAGGTGATCCAGGCGCTGCGGCGCGAGACCCCGAATACGACCATCGAGATCCTGACGCCCGATTTTCGTGGCAAGATGCGCCCTGCGATCGAGGCGATTTGCGAGGCGGGGCCTGATGTGTTCAATCACAACCTGGAAACGGTTCCGCGCCTGTACCCGACCATCAGGCCCGGCGCACGCTATTACGCTTCGCTGCGCCTGCTCGAAGAGGTGAAGTCGCACGATCCGCTGATCTTCACCAAGTCCGGCATCATGCTGGGGCTGGGCGAGCAGCGCCTCGAAGTCCACCAGGTGATGGATGACATGCGCAGCGCGGATGTCGATTTCATCACCATGGGCCAGTATCTGCAGCCGACGCCGAAGCACGCCAAGGTAGAGGACTTCGTTACGCCCAAGGCCTTCGATGCTTTCGGGTCCATCGCCCGGGCGAAAGGCTTCCTGCAAGTCGCATCGAGCCCGCTGACACGCTCCAGCTACCACGCGGGTGACGATTTCGCGCAGATGAAGGCCGCGCGGGAAGAGCGTCTTGCGAAAGAGGCCGCTCGCAACGAAGCGCGCTGATGCCGGGTATCCACCAGCAACGCGTGCTACCGTATACGCCCGAGCAGATGTTCGATCTGGTCGCGGACGTGAGGAGCTATCCCGAATTCTTGCCGTGGGTCATCGCGACGCGCATCCGGTCCGACAGCGAGACGGAGATGGTCGCGGACATGGTTGTCGGCTTCAAGGCAATCCGGGAGAAATTCACCTCGCGGGTGGAAAAGAAGCGGCCGACCAGCATCAATGTTCATTACATCGACGGGCCGCTGAGCGATCTGGACAATGACTGGGCGTTCAAGGCGGTGGAGGGCGGTTGCGAAATCGACTTCTGCGTCGACTTCACCTTCCGCAACAAGATTTTCGAACGGCTCGCCGGGGCCTATTTCGACCGGGCATTCCGCATGATGATGGCCGCGTTCGAGAAACGCGCGCACGATCTCTACGGCAACAGCAGCTCCAGCGCACACAGCGTCGCCTGACGGCGGATTTCCGCGCGACCAAGGTCGCCGAAAGCTTTCAATTCGCCTTCCGGCTCGCCATCGGCGCCGCGTATCGCGCGGGCAAATACCACCGTGCCTACCGGCTTGGTCGCGGTTCCGCCCCCCGGACCGGCCACGCCGCTGATCGCAACCGCGACATCGGCCTTGCTGTTTTCCAGCGCGCCTTGCGCCATCGCCCACACGCAGGCGATGGAGACCGCGCCGAACGTCTCGATAATGTCTTGCGAAACGCCCAGACGCTCCATCTTCGCATCGTTCGAGTAGGTGATGAATCCGCGCTCGAGGACGGAGGACGAACCCGGTACCTCGGTTATCGCGGCGCATACGAGCCCTCCCGTGCAGCTTTCAGCCAGCGCGATGGTACGCCCGGCTTGCCGGTTCGCCTCGACCACTTTCGTCGCGAGGTCGACGATATCGGGCGGGAGGAGTGCGTCGGCCATCATTCCACCGCGCATACCGGCATGGCGTGATCTTCCTCCACCACCATGCCGAGAATAGTCGACACCAGCGCGCCATAGTTTTCCGGGGGAAGGGGGGCGAGCAGCGGCAGGATAGCCTCGACATCCCCGCAGGTGGACGGTTTGATTTCTCCGGCGATCAATTGCGTGGCGATGGCATCCACGAAGGGCCGCAGTTCGTCGCCCTCCATCCGCATCAGGTTCATGATGACACCGCCCATCGCCGGATTGGCCTGCTCGGCCATTTCGCGTTTCGCGCCCGTCTGTTTTTCGATGATGCTCACGAGCACCCGCCGCGCGCCAGGCCAAGCAGTGTCACGCAAGGGATCGAACCGAGCGGCAAAGGCTGACCCTTCGTTCATGACGAAGCTGTCGGCGGGCAATACGTCCGCGCATTGCGCCTGCAGCGCTTCGATGGCCAGCGGCATGGCATAGGTCGTCATGTCGGCAACGTCGGCGCGCTGCACGCAATCGACGCCTTGCGCCATGGCGGGTTGCGACAGGGACAACAGTGCTGCAGCGCCCGCCGCATATCGAACATGAAGTCTCATTCGAAATCCTCTCTGATAAGCGTTGCGGCGGCCTGTGCGGCAATCCCTTCGCCGCGCCCGGTGAAGCCCAGCCTCTCGGTCGTGGTTGCCTTTACGCTTACGGCATCGACCTGAACACTGGCCAAATCCGCAATTTTTTCACGCATCTCATCCTTGTGCGGGCCTATCCTGGGCGCTTCGCAGATGATCGTGAGGTCGAGATTGCCGATCCGGTAGCCGGCCTCTCCGGCAAGAGAGACTGCGTGCTGGAGGAATTGCGCCGAAGAGGCGCCGCGCCAGCGTTCGTCACTGGGGGGGAAATGCGTGCCGATATCGCCATTGCCGATCGCGCCCAGGATGGCGTCGACCAGCGCGTGGAGCGCGACATCGGCATCGCTGTGCCCCGCAAGCCCTTTGTCGTGGTCGATTTTCAACCCGCCCAGCCACAGCTCCTCGCCTTCGGCAAGCGCGTGAACGTCGAACCCGGTGCCGGTGCGTACCGGTGGTGCCTGCATCGCGAAATCCTCTGCAAAGGTCAGTTTGGCGAGCTTTTCCGAACCCTCGACAATCGCCACTTCTCCGCCAGCGGCGCGCAACACCTGCGCATCGTCGGTCGGATCGGTGGCCGTATCCCATGTGCGGTGGGCGCTCAGGATATCGGCGTAGCGAAAGCCCTGCGGGGTCTGCACGCGGGCGAGGGCGGTGCGGTCTTCCTGCCCGGTCATCACGCCATCTTTCGTGCGGGCGATGGTGTCGACCACATGCAGGGCAGGAATTGCGCCCGGACGATTGTCCAGCGCGGCCAGTACGCGGTCGATCACCGAGTGGGGCAGGGTAGGGCGCGCGGCATCGTGGATCAGCACGCGCTCGGGCTGCTCACCGGCGAGCGCTTCAAGCCCGGCGGCAACCGAGGCCCTGCGCGTCTCTCCACCATCCACGAGGATGATGCTGTCTAGCCCCGCCAATGCCTCGCGTGCCTGGTCCGCTGCGTCAGGCGCAATGGCGACCACCAGCGGCTGCGCCCCTGCCGCCAGCAGCGTCTCGGCCGAATGTCGCAACACTGGCTTGCCCCGCCAGCGGACATATTGCTTGGGGATCGACTGGCCCGCGCGCGTGCCGGTGCCTGCCGCAACGATGATCGCGGCAAAACGGGGCGGGTCTTCAGGCTGTGCCATCGGCGTCGGGCTACGCGCTTGCGGGAGCAGCGGCAATCCACTATTTGCCGCGCTTCCCCATGCTTGAAGTCCCAACCCCTCCTTCGGCACCGAAGCCTATCGCCATTGGCGACGTGCGCGTGGCAACGCCCGTGATCCTCGCACCCATGACCGGCGTGACGGATATGCCGTTCCGCACGCTGGTGCGCCGCTATGGCTCGGGCCTCAATGTGACCGAGATGATCGCGAGCGAGGCGGCGATCCGCGAAACGCGCCAGAGCGTGCAGAAGGCGGCGTGGGACCGCATCGAGGAACCGGTGAGCATGCAGCTGGTCGGCTGCGATCCGGCGAGCATGGCCGAGGCTGCCAAATTGCAGGAAGGCAATGGTGCGGCGATCATCGATATCAATTTCGGCTGCCCGGTGCGCAAGGTCGTCGGCCAGCTGGCTGGATCTGCGCTGATGCGCGAGGTGCCGCTGGCGACGAAGCTGATGGAAGCAACCGTGAAGGCGGTCGATGTGCCGGTCACGGTGAAGATGCGCATGGGCTGGGACCATGCCAGCCTCAACGCGCCGGAACTTGCGCGTATTGCCGAAGACCTAGGCGTGAAAATGATCACCGTCCACGGGCGCACGCGCAACCAGATGTATAAGGGATCTGCCGACTGGTCCTTCATCGCCAAGGTGAAGGAAGCGGTGAATATTCCCGTGATCGTCAACGGCGACATCTGCGGTGTCGAGGATGCCGCGAAGGCGCTGGAGCAGTCGGGTGCGGACGGGCTGATGATCGGCCGCGGTGCCTATGGGCGCCCGTGGTTGCTCGGCCAGGTCATGCACTGGTGGCAGACGGGTGAGAAGCGTGCCGACCCGCCGCTGAACGAGCACTATGCGGTGGTCGTGGAGCACTACAAGCGCATGCTGGATCACTATACGCCGCAGGTCGGCGTTAAGATCGCGCGCAAGCATCTGGGGTGGTATACGAAGGGTCTCTACGGCTCGGCGGAGTTCCGCAAGGCGATCAATTTTATCGACGACCCGGCGCAGGTGCTGGGTGAGATCGACCGCTTCTTTGAACCGTTCCTGGTCCGCAACGCCGCCTGATCGACGTGTCAATCCCACAAAGCGTTGCACAAATGCGACGCGAAGTGGGACGGAACAGCGTTTGTAACTTGTATTGCGGCAACAGCGATGTTGTAACCTTGCAACGATGGCGACTTCCTCTGGCAGGACGACACGTGGCTCGCGCCTTGCACGACGGCTTGTCGTGGCGTCTCGCCGTGCAAACCTGTTCGGCTGGCTGGAGATAGGGGCTGCGGTAGCGCTTGCGATCATGGCCATCGCCACATGGACTGCGTTCACCAACCAGCCCGACGAGACGCAACTACTGCCCACGCAGCAGATTTCGATCCTGCTGGTCGGTACACTTCTGCCCGCGATGGCGCTGCTGGTGTTGCTCGGGCGCAGACTCGCGCTTCGCCGCGCGGCGGGCAGCACTGCCCGGCTGCATGTTCGCCTCGTCTTCGTGTTCTCGCTGATTGCAGCGGTGCCCACGCTGCTGGTGGCGGTGTTTGCCGCGATGTTGTTCCAGTCGGGCGTGGACTTCTGGTTCTCCAGCAATTCGCGCGGATTGTTCGAAAGTACGAACGAGCTGGCGGAAAGCTATTTCCAGCAGAACCAGTTCGAGGTCGCGCAGGAAACGCGGACCATGGCGGGCGACATGCTCTACCTGCTGCAGGGGCGGCAGGCCGCCGATCTGGCCGACCGCGATTTCCTGGAGGATTACACCTACCAGATGCAGGGCCGCGAGATCAGCGAAAGCGCGATCCTGCAGGCCTTTCCCAATGGGTCTGTCACCACCGCGGTGGCCATCGGCATTGTTGCGGGGAATGAACCGGCCGAAGCGGGTGCGCGCGCGCTGCCGCGGCTGAACAAGGGCGAGACCGAGGTTGTCTTTGCCGATCAGGACCGGATCGAGGCCATTACGCCGATCGACCGCTCGGCCGGCATTTACCTGTACAACGCGCGCAACACGTCCACGCTCTCGTTCAACAACTTCCAGCTCGCAAGCGACATCATGACGCAATATCGCGAGCTGACCCAGCGGGCGCGTGCGCTTCAGCTGCGTTTCAATCTTGCGTTGTTCTTCGTCTCGCTGGCCCTGGTCGGTTTCGCCGTCTGGTTCGCCTTGCGCTTTGCCGACCGGCAGGTCGAGCCACTGACAGACCTGGTGGCGGCAGCGCGCAAGGTCGGTGCGGGCAATTTCGCGCTGCGGATCGAGGGGCGGACCGGAGCCGACGAGATCGGACTGCTCAACCGCGCATTCAACCGGATGACCGCGCAGCTCGAAACGCAGACCGACGACCTGATGCAGGCCAACCGGCAATTGGGGGAACGTCGCGCTTTTATCGAGGCGGTGCTCGAATCGATGAGCGCGGGCATCATCTCGATCGACGAGGCAGGCACGATCCAGCTGATGAATACGTCGGCGCGGCTGCTGCTGTTCGGCGACCCGGAAGAGGAGGGGAAGGGGCAGCCCTTTGCCGAAGCCTCACCGCAAATCGCTGCGCTCCTCGATCAGGGTGCCGAAAGCGGCATCGTCAGCGTCAACCAGGATGCAGACCTGCTCACCCTGGCGGTCCGGATCGCACCTGCAACAGGTGGGCACGTGATTACCTTCGAGGATATTACGCGCCAGCTCCTCGACCAGCGCCGTGCCGCGTGGTCCGATGTTGCCCGGCGTATCGCGCATGAGATCAAGAACCCGCTCACGCCGATCCAGCTGGCGACCGAACGCCTCAAGCGCCGCTATGGCAAGCAAGTGGGTGACGATGATGCGCTGTTCGACGAGCTGACCAGCACGATCGTTCGTCAGGTCGGTGCATTGCGGACGATGGTCGATGAATTCTCTTCCTTCGCGCGGCTGCCCAAGCCGGTGTTCCGCGATGAGGACGCGCTCGATCTCGTCCGGCAGGCGGTGTTCCTGCAAGAGGTCGCGCATCAGGATATCGCGTTCGGTCTCGAAGCGACCGATAGTGCGGTGCCGCTGAGTTGCGATCGCCACCAGTTCGGGCAGGCGATGACCAATGTGCTCAAGAATGCGGTGGAAGCGGTGCAGGCCCGCGCGAACGACGAGGGTGACGGTTTCACCGGCCGGATTGCGGTTTCGATCGAAGCGAACCAGGACCTGGTCGATATTCTCGTCACCGATAATGGCGTGGGACTACCTGCCGACCGTGACCGGATCGCCGAACCTTATGTGACCACGCGTGAGAAGGGCACCGGGCTCGGCCTCGCGATCGTTAGCAAGATTGTTGAAGAACATGGCGGGGACATCAGCTTTGCGCCGATGCCCGAAGGGGGCACGCGCGTAGTCCTTCGCTTTGCGCGCGCGCCCGAACCCGCCCCGGAAGCGGAAGAACCGGCCGCATGAGGCCGATAATGCCTAGAAGGAGGCGCTGATGGCGCTCGATATCCTGGTCGTCGACGATGAACGCGACATTCGTGAGCTCGTCTCCGGCGTGCTGAGCGATGAGGGTTATGAATGCCGTGTCGCGGGTGACAGCGGCAGCGCCCTGCAGATGGTCGACGAGCGTCGGCCAAGCCTGGTACTGCTCGACGTGTGGCTGCACGGCAGCCCGATGGACGGGCTCGAAGTGCTCGACGCGATCAAGGCGCGCGAGCCAGAGCTGCCGGTCATCATCTTCTCCGGCCATGGCAATATCGACACCGCGGTTTCGGCAGTCAGCCGCGGGGCGATGGACTTCATCGAAAAGCCGTTCGAGACCGAACGCCTGCTCCTGCTGGTCGAACGGGCGACCGAGACCGAGCGCCTGCGGCGCGAAAACACCCGGCTGAAGCAGGATAATGGCGGAGTAGGCGAGGAGTTCACGGGCAATTCCGCCGCGGTGAACCAGGTTCGTGCCACGCTGAAAAGGGTCGCCAACACCGGCAGCCGTGTGCTGATCAGCGGGCCGGCGGGCTCTGGCAAGGAGGTCGCCGCCCGGCTGCTGCACAGCTGGAGCCAGCGCGCATCGGGCGCGTTCGTCATCGTCAATTCCGCCCGGATCACGTCCGAGCGATTCGAACAGGAGCTGTTTGGCGAGGAACAGGACGGCAAGCTGATCCGTCCCGGCCTGCTCGAAACGGCCGATGGCGGCACGCTGTACCTGGATGAGGTCGCTGACATGCCGCTCTCCACCCAGGCGCGCATCCTGCGCGTCCTGACCGAACAGAGCTTCGTGCGCGTCGGCGGCAACCGGCAGATCGGCGTCGATATGCGGGTGGTCAGCTCGACCTCGCGTGATCTGCAGCTCGAGATCGAGGAGAAGCGGTTTCGCGAAGACCTCTTTTATCGGCTCAACGTCGTCCCGGTGGCGATCCCCTCGCTCGCCGACCGCCGCGACGACATTCCCGCGCTCGCGACTCATTTCTTCGCCCGTTACGCGGCCGAACAGGGTTTACCGCCACCCGAAGTGAGCGAAGAAGCCCTCGCGACCTTGCAAGCCTACGACTGGCCGGGGAACGTGCGCGAGCTGCGCAATGTCGTGGAGCGCACGGTGATCCTGTCTCCGCGCGACCAGATGAACCTGATCGAACCCGACATGCTGCCTGCCGAAATCACCGAGGGCGGGGCGAAAGGCGGGATCGGTCTTTCGAGCCTGATGGGCGTGCCGCTGCGAGAAGCGCGCGAAGAATTCGAGCGCGAATATCTCACCATCCAGATTCGCCGCTTTTCGGGCAATATATCCAAGACCGCGAGCTTTATTGGGATGGAGCGGTCGGCGCTGCATCGCAAACTCAAGATCCTCGGCATGACCGATCGCAAGGACGAGGCATGATCAGGGTATGGTTAAATTGTTGGAATAGCGTGACAAACTAGCGGTGCGGAACGCAAGCCATCGGCAAGCATTTTTGCAGCGAAGGAGCGGTTTCGCCGTATAGTTACGATGAACCGTGCATTTTATTGAGCATTGCGGCCAGCGCTCTGGCGCCGCGGCTGCCAAGAACAGGAACAGGGTCATGCCCGAAGGAAAAACACTCTCGATACGCACCAAGCCGAAGATCGAGGATGAAGAACCTGCAGAAGCAGCGAAGGCCAGCGCTGCACCAATCCGGGCAGATAAGCCCGGCAACGACAAGCAGCCGGGCCTTCAGGATAGCTTTCTCAACATTCTCCGCCGCGAGAAAGCGCCGGTTACGGTCTTCCTCGTGAAAGGCGTCAAGCTCCAGGGCATCATCACCTGGTTCGACAATTTCTCGATGCTTTTGCGGCGCGATGGCCAGTCGCAACTCGTCTACAAGCACGCGATCAGTACGATCATGCCTGCCCAGCCGATGGATGCGGAGCAGTTTTCCAGCCGCGACGGCAACAAGAAGCAGCGCCAGTTGCAGGACGTGTTCCTGGGCCGCGTTAGCGATGCCGAGGTGCAGGTGACCATGTTCCTGGTAAATGGCGTCATGCTGCAAGGCCGGATCGCTGCCTATGACCTGTTCTGCACGCTGCTCGAGCGCGATGGCTACGTGCAGCTTGCCTACAAACACGCCGTGTCCACCATCCAGCCTGCCGAACCGGTCGACCTGAGCGATTGGGAAGACGGCGATGGTGAAGGCGACGAAGACTAAGCGGGGGCCACTCGATTTTCGAAGATGACTTGCAGGGCGAAGTAACGCGCGGTGCGCGGGCGCTCGTCATCTGCCCCGATATCCGTGGCCAATCCAACGACCTGCCGGCAGAAGAGCGCCTGGCGGAGGCGACGGGTCTTGCGCAAGCAATCGGCATCGTCGTTGCCGAAAGCTATATCCAGCCGGTACGTGATGTGCGGCCCGCGACATTGTTCGGGGCAGGGCAGGTCGAACAGATCGGCACCGATGCCGAGCTTGCCGAAGCCGAATTGGTGATTGTCGATGGGGGCCTGTCCGCGATCCAGCAACGCACGCTGGAGGACAAGCTCAAGCGCAAGGTGATCGACCGCACGGGGCTGATTCTTGAGATTTTCGGCGAACGCGCGGCGACCGCGGAAGGGCGCTTGCAGGTGGAGCTGGCGCATCTGGACTATCAGGCCAGCAGGCTCGTGCGCAGCTGGACCCACCTGGAAAGGCAGCGCGGCGGCTTCGGCTTCCTCGGCGGCCCTGGCGAGACCCAGATCGAGGCCGACCGGCGCATGATCCGCACGCGAATGGCGCGGCTGCGGCGCGATCTGGAACAGGTCAAGAAAACGCGAGCGCTGCATCGCGAACGGCGTACCCGCGCGCCGTGGCCGGTGATTGCGCTTGTCGGCTACACCAACGCGGGCAAGTCGACGATCTTCAACCGGCTGACCGGGGCAGACGTAATGGCGGAAGACCTGCTCTTCGCCACACTCGATCCCACGATGCGCGCGATCGGCCTGCCGGGAGTCGAAAAGGCGATCCTGTCAGACACCGTCGGCTTCATTTCCGACCTGCCGACGCAGCTTGTCGCGGCGTTTCGTGCCACTTTGGAAGAAGTCACCAACGCCGACCTCATCCTGCACGTGCGCGATATCGCCAACCCGGCGAGCGCGGCGCAAAAGAGCCAGGTGATCGAGGTGCTGCGCGGGCTCGACGTGATTTCCGGGGGCGAGGAGGGGGAAGAGCCAGTCAGCGCGATTCCCATCGTCGAGGTCTGGAACAAGTGGGACCTGCTGAGCGAGGATGTGCGGGAGGATCTGGCCACGCGGGCAGCGAAAGACGAAACGGTCGTGCCGCTCTCCGCCGAAACCGGCTTCAATATCGATCTTCTCGAAGAGCGTATTGCGCAGGTCCTTACACGCGAGGCGACAATTCGCGAATTCGTCCTTCCCGCTTTCGCCGGACGCGAGATTGCGTGGCTGCACGCGCATGGCGATGTGCTGGAAGAAGAGGAAATAGAGGCGGAGAAGGGCAATCCGCAGCACCGCTTGGTCGTCAGGCTCGGCCCCAAAGAACTCGGCCAGTTCGAGACGATGCTCCCGCCGCCAAGCGGTTGACTGATCGGCGGCATGTGCCGATGAAGCGGCATGATCGACGGGGTCATCACAGGGCACGAGCCGGCGTTCGATTTTCCACGCCGCGCGCAGCTGCCCGAGCATCCCTACCTGCTGGCGACTACGCCGCGTTCGGGCAGCTCCTGGTTCGGTCATCTCCTTTGGGAGACAGGTTGTCTTGGTGCTCCGCTCGAATACCTGAACTTCACCCCGGGCAGCCCCTTGGGCCATATGCGCGACGATCCTCCGGCCCAGCGACGCCACTGGGAACACACGATCACCACGAGGACCGCACCCAATGGCGTGTTCGGGATCAAGGCATTTCCGCTGCAGTTCGAGGAACTTGGCACGCTTAATCCGCAGCTCCTGAACGGGGCAGTGCGGTTCCTGCTTGCTCGCGGTCCGCACACACGCGTGGTTCACCTTGTACGCCGTGACCGAACCGCGCACGCGATATCCTATGCGCGTGCTTCGCTCTCCGGGCGCTGGCGGGCTGCACAGGAAGGGGAGGGGCAGACCGAACCGCCCTTTTCACGGCTTGCGGTCGATAACGCGATGAAGATCATCGACCGGCTGGAGAACACTTGGGCCGCGATGTTCCGGGACCTGCGGATTGAACCCTTGCGGCTGGTGTACGAGGACGTACGCGGCGACCCGGAGGGCGCGCTCAAGGCAGTGGCCGACTACCTGAGTGTCCGGATCGATCCGGAAGCACGCGTTGCAGTGCCCGAAATCTCCCGCCAGAAGCAGGAAGGCGCTCGGCTTTGGGCGGAGGCCTATGCTGCGGGCGAGGAGGGGGCTACGCCTTCTCCGAGCGCTTGACCGCCTGCCACAGCGCCTCCTGCGCATCGAGGTCGAGCGACGGGAAGGTACCCTTGGCAAGGTCCTCCATTCCGCGATAGCGACGTTCGAACTTGTCGTTCGCGGCGCGCAACGCAGCTTCGGGCTGGACACCATGTGCGCGGACCAGGTTGACGGCGGCGAACAGCAGGTCGCCTGCTTCTTCCTCACGCGTCGCGTCACCTGCCTCGGCCAGCTCTATCGCTTCTTCTGCCAGCTTGTCTGCCGCGCCTGAAGGATCGGGCCAGTCGAACCCGTCGCGCGCAGCGCGCTTCTGCAGCTTTTCTGCGCGAAGCAATGCGGGCAGGGCGCGGGCGACGCCATCCATCGCGCTTTGCTGGCCCTTGGCCTCGCGCTCCTTGGCTTTGAGCGCTTCCCAGCGAACCTCGTCCATCTGTCCATCCGTACCTGTGGTCTTTGGCCCGAAAATGTGCGGATGGCGCGCTTCCATCTTGGCGCAGATGACCTCGGCCACATCGTCGAACGCGAACAGTCCGCGCTCCTCGGCCATGCGGGAATGGAAAACGACTTGCAGCAACAGGTCGCCCAGTTCTTCGCGCAATTCGTCCATCGCTTCACGCTCGATCGCGTCGGCAACCTCGTAGGCTTCCTCGATGGTGTACGGGGCTATCGTGAAGAAATCCTGCGCAAGGTCCCATTCGCACCCGCGTTCCGGATCGCGCAGACGTGCCATGACGGCAAGGAGACGGTCGATAGGCCGATGTTCGTCGCTATTCATGGGAGAGGGCATAGGTGCTTGGTGCTGCTCCGTCAGCAAGGGCATATGATGGATAATATATATTATGTAAAATTAGGAATGGGCTGTATGGGGGGTGGCGCCCCGATTGCCCCCCTACCGGATCATCGTCACCAACAGCATCAGCCCGGTGATGATGACCGCCCAGATCAGCGCGTGACGCAAAGAGGTTTTCCAGTTGAGGCCTCGCGCCGCGAACGCGCTGACCGCCAGAATGAGCCATCCGATCAGTGCGACGATCTGGACGATCTCGAATTGCGTCATGGCGTCACCTCCAGGCCATCATATCCGACCACGACTCCTTTCGGAACTTCTGCTGATAACGTTCTGTAATCCATACTCTTATCAAGATGCGTGAGGACAAGCTTGCGGACATTGCAGCGCTTGCCAAGTTCCAGCGCCATGGCGAGATTTGCATGGGTCGGGTGTTCCTCGCGCCGAAGGCAATCGCATACCAGCACATCGACCCCCTTGAACAGATCGATCATTCCGGGCGTTATCTCACAAAAATCAGTGGCATAGCCAATAGACTTGCCATCGCATCCGAAGCGGAAACCGGTGCTCTTGGCAGGGCCATGCGGCATCACGCACCATTCGACAGTGAAGCCCGCAAACAGGCGGAGCTTATCCAGCACTTCCAGCTTCACGATTGTGGGATAGCCGTGCTCGCCCGCGAAGACGTAGCTGAAGCGCGATTTCAGCCGCCGCACCGTCTCCTCGACGCCATAGCCCGGCAATGGCCCGCTTCGGCCATAGCGCAGGGCACGCAGATCATCGATTCCGTGGCAGTGATCGGCATGGTCGTGGGTCCAGAAGACCCCGTCAATGCTGTCGATCCCGCAGCGCAGGAACTGTTCGCGCAGATCGGGCGGCGTATCGACCAGCAGCCGCGAACCGGCGTCGTTCTCGACCATAATCGCCACCCGCGTGCGGCGGTTTTTGGGCTCGTTCGGGTCGCAGGCGCCCCAGTCGCCATTGATGCGCGGGACGCCGGTCGACGTGCCCGAGCCGAGCAGCGTGACCTTCACGCCGTCTCTTTCGTTTTCGAGAATAGCTCGTGGAAATTGCGCGTGGTCTGTTCGGCCAGCGCTTCTACGCTCGTACCGCGCAATTCCGCCACGAATGCAGCAGTGTTGGCGACGTAAGCGGGCTCGCAGGTCTTTCCGCGATGCGGCACCGGGGCCAGGAACGGGCTGTCGGTTTCGACCAGCAGGCGGTCTGCCGGAACGGTCGTGGCGACTTCCTGCAGGTCTTTTGCGTTCTTGAAGGTGACAATGCCCGAAAGCGAGATCGACAGGCCCAGATCGAGCACGCGCTGGCCGAACTGCGCCGAGGCCGTGAAACAGTGGATCAGGGCGGGGTAAGCCCCCTTCCCCATCTCATCCTCCAGGATCGCGGCAGTATCATCCTCCGCATCGCGCGTATGGATGATCAGCGGCAGGCCGGTCTCGCGCGCGATGTCGATATGCATACGGAACAGCGCCTGCTGCGTCGCCCGGTCGGACTTGTCGTAGTAGTAATCGAGCCCGGTTTCACCGATCCCGACCACCTTCGGGTGCTGTGTCGCCTCGAACAAGGTCTCGCGCGCCAAATCGGCGTGGGCATCGGCATTGTGCGGGTGGATACCCACGCTGGCCCACACGTCCGCCTCGCGAGCGGCGGTAGCGACCACCTGGTCCCACTCGGCCTGTTTGGTCGAGATGTTGAGGAAACCCTGCACGCCAGCCTCGCGGGCACGTGAAAGCACCCCGCCCTGATCCTCCACCAGACCTTCGTATTCCAGGTGGCAATGGCTATCGATCAGCATTAGTTCGCCTCCTCGGCCTCGGGGAGTTCAAGCCGGGGAAACAGTGGATCGGGCTTGGGCACGCGGTAACCGGTAGCGATCAGCGCGCCGTACCAGCCCTCGTCTGCCAGTTCCTTGTAAGAGCGTGCGCTTTCAGCAATTCCCAGCATGGTCAGCAGGTGGCCCGCTTTTTCCGGAATGACAGGCTGGATCGCGATGGCGAGGTCTCGCAATGCGATGAACAGCGTCTGGAGTACGGTTCGCATGCGATCGGGATCGGTCTTCTTGAGCGCCCAGGGGGCCTGCTCGTCGACATACTGGTTGCAGGCGTAAACCGCCTTCATCCACGCATCGATACCGACCGAAAAGGCCAGTTTCTCGAATTGGTCGGGCAGTCCGTCGCGACAGGCATCCTGCACGGTGGTAAGCAGTGCCTTGTCATCGCCGCTTGGCTCGTATGCACCCAGATCGCCGTCGAGGTTCTTCGCAATCATCGACAGCGTGCGTTGCGCCAAGTTGCCGAAGCTGTTGGCCAGTTCCGCGTTGGCGCGCGTCACGATGGCCTCCGGCGAATAGCTGCCGTCTTGCCCGAAGGCGATCTCGCGCATCAGGAAGTATCGCAGCGCATCGACCCCGAACTGGTCGGCCAGCACCATCGGATCGGTCACATTGCCGAGCGACTTGCTTTCCTTCTGCCCGCGATTGAGCAGGAAACCGTGGCCATAGACCTGTTTCGGCAGCGCAACGCCCGCGCTCATCAGGAAGGCGGGCCAATAGACCGTATGGAAGCGCACGATGTCCTTGCCGATCAGGTGCAGGTCGGCAGGCCAGTATTTCCACTCCGCGCCCTCTTCGGGGTAGCCCAGACCGCTGATGTAGTTGGTGAGCGCGTCGACCCACACGTACATCACGTGGTCCTCTGCACCCGGCACTTTCACGCCCCAGTCGAAGCTGGTCCGGCTGACAGAGAGATCGCGCAGCCCGCCTTCGACGAAGCGCATCACTTCGTTCCGCCGGCTGCCGGGCTGGATGAAATCGGGCTGGCTGTTGTACAGGTCCAGCAGCCGGTCCTGATAGGCGGACAGGCGGAAGAACCAGCTTTCCTCGACCGTCCATTCCACCGGGGTGCCTTGCGGGGACAGCTTCTCTTCGGCGCCATTTTCTCCGGGCCCGACGATCAGTTCCTTCTCATCGTAGAAGGCTTCATCGCGGACCGAATACCAGCCTTCGTAGCGATCGAGATAGAGGTCGCCATTGGCTTCCATCGCGCGCCACAGCGCCTGGCTGGCTGTGTGATGCTCGGGCTCCGTGGTGCGGATGTAGCGGTCGTAAGAGATGTTCAGCCGGTCGAAGAGATCGCGGAAGTGGCCGCTCATCTCGTCGGCCAGCGCACGCGGGGTCTTGCCCTGCTCCTCCGCCTTGCGCGCCATTTTGAGCCCGTGCTCGTCGGTCCCCGTCTGGAACCGCACGTCGCGGCCCATAAGGCGCTGGAAGCGTGCGATCACATCGGCGGCCACGGTCTCGTAAGCGTGCCCGATATGCGGCTTGCCGTTGGGATAATGGATCGCGGTGGTGATGTAATAAGGGTCAGCCATTGGCCGGGGCTCTAAGCGGGGCAGCCGAGGCGAGCAAGGTGCCGATTTCCATGGCGAGGAAGCCGGGATCGAAGTTGTAGCTTTTCGCCTGGCCCGAAATCGTCACGAGCCGCGCATGCGCATCGACCAGCGCGGGGATATCGCGCTTCACTGGCTCTTCCAACCTGCGAGCGAGCACGGTGCGCGCAAGATCCAGCGTCGTCGCTATCCGTTCGCGGTCGGGACGCCCACCGATCTCTTCGCCCAGCTTACCGCGCAAGGTGAAATCGGGATCACCCTCGCTCGCAATGCGCCGCATTAGCGCCTCCGCCGCGCCCAGCTTTTGCGAAAGAAGCGCCTCCCCTGCCCCCGGCGCACCGCCGCTGGCCTGCGCAGCAATGGCAATGTCGGCCGGGTCGACGTCATCGGCGGCAGAACGCAGTGCGGCTTCCACCGCGCTGACGGGCAGCGGATTGAACCGCAGGATGCGCGCGCGCGAGCGGATCGTGGGCAGCAGCATGCCGGGCCGGTGGGTGACCAGCAGGAAGAACGTGCCTGCGGGTGGCTCCTCCAGGCTTTTGAGCAGGGCGTTGGCGGCGTTTCGCTCTAGGTCGTCTGCCGGATTGATGATGATCGCGCGCCTGTCACCCAGCGTCGGCCGCGTCGTCAGCCGTGCCTGCATCCCGCGAATCTGCTCGATCGCGATGTTGCGCTTGGTCTCGAAATCCTCGCCCTTTTCGGCCTTCCGGGCTTCCTTGTCATCCTTGGGCAGGTGGGTGAGAATCTGGATATCGGGATCATTCTCGGCCACGGGCGCGCTGCGCACCGCGCCGACCAGTTCACGCGCTGCGGCTAGTGCGAAATCGTGTTTTCCCAGCCCCCTGCGCCCGGCGAGAATCCATGCGTGATGCATGCGCGGGCTGGTGAGCGCCGCGCGCCATTCACGCCACTGCGGTTCGTGAAGCGCGCTCACGATGTCGGTGCGAGCAGCGGCTCGACCTCCTCCATCACTGCGGCATGGACTTCGTCGGCACTCCCGGAAGCGTCGACCTGGACGACGGTATCGTCGCCCTGCGCCAAGCCAGCAAAGCCGCGCCCGACATCCGCGTGATACCGGGCGTTGCGCCCTCCGATCGCGTCCGCCTCGTCCCCGTCGCGCATCCGAAGACGCTCTGCGACATCCTCTCCCGGCGCTTCGAGCAGGAAGGTGCGGCAAGGCAACAGGCCGTCGCTGCCGATCTGGTGCAGCACGCGCACCTCTTCGTCGCCAAGCCCGCCGGCGAGCCCCTGATAGGCGCGGCTGGACAGGACGAAACGGTCACACACAACCCACTTGCCTGCCAGCAGCGCAGGCTTGATGGCCTTTGCCACATGGTCGGACCGGGCAGCGGCGAAAAGCAGCGCTTCGGCTTGGACGCGCCAGCCGCTTCCCGGTGGATCGAGCAACAGCTTGCGGATCATTTCGGCCCCGGTCGTTCCACCCGGTTCGCGGGTCAGGATCGCATCCACTCCGCGCTCTGCAAGTGCCGCGACCAGCCGCTTGGCCTGCGTCGACTTGCCGACGCCCTCTCCGCCTTCGAAGGCGATGAAGCGTGCCTTAATCGCGTGAGCACTCATTTGAATAGCCCTGTAAAACCATTGGCAATGCGCCCGAAAATGCCTGCTTCGGGCACATCGCGCGCAGCGTATAGCGGCAGACTGGCGGGCTCCATGCCCGGCACGGCGATCTCCAGCGTGGCGACAGCCTCGCCCTTGGCGATCGGTGCGCGCAGTGGCCCGTCATATCGCACGGTCAGTTCAGGTTTGCCGCGGTCTCCGCGCGGGATCGCGACGCGTACATCCTGCGCAGCGATCAGCGGCAGTTCGCTGACCGTACCGTTCTGCACCTTTGCAGTCGCTGCGGGCTGCCCCTTACTGGCCAGCAATCTGCTGTCGAAGGCATTGAAGCCCCATTCGATGAAGGCGCGCGAGGCCTGGTTACGCTCGCTGCCACGATCCGATCCGGCCACGACCATGACGAGGCGGCGCCCGTCACGCTCTGCCGTGCCGAGGAAGCCGTAGCCCGCTTGATCGGTGTAGCCCGTTTTCAGCCCGTCGGCCCCGTCGACCTTGCCTGTGATAGGGTCGTGATTGTCTTGCGCGATGCCATAGGCCTTCAGCCCCGTTCGACCGTAATAAAAATCGAAGCTTCTGGGGTGGCGCCGCAAGATCCGTTCCGCGAGGCGGACGAGATCGCGCGCAGTGGTGAACGTTCGGCCTTCGTCGGGCCAGCCATTGGGCGTGCTGAAATGGCTGTCGTGCATGCCGATTGACCTGGCGGTTGCGTTCATCCGGTCGGTCCAGTCGGTGACACTGCCAGCAGCCCCTTCGGCCAGAACCACCGAAGCATCGTTCGCGGAGACCGTGGTAATCCCGATGAGCAGTTCCTGCACGGTCGGGCGCGCGCGGGCGGGTAGAAACAGTGTCGAGCCCTTCTGATGCCATTCCTCGAATGTCTCGTCGCGGTAGGGCATACGCTGGTCGGGTCGCAGCTTGCCCTCGGCGAGCATGTCGAACGCGACCAGCGTCGTCATCACCTTCGTAATCGAGGCAGGCACGAATCGCCGGTCGATATCGCGTGCATAGAGCACTTGCCCGCTCGACAGGTCGATCAGGTAGGCAATAGGCGCCTGCTCGGCCGACGGGGGCGCGGGAATTCGCTTGGATTGGGCGCTTGTCGCGGCTGGCATCATGGCCAGCGAAAGAGTGACGAGAAATCCCGCCGCACGGCCCCGCTTCACCATTGATCCCGGCACTATCGTGCGCTCCTGCTCGGGCGCCGCCGCGAGCAAAACCCCGGGAATCGGGAGCAGCGGCTAGTCGCTCGTGTCTACGAACGCATCCCTATAGCCAGCGCTGCGTGCCTTGGCGAGGGCAGCGTCCGCTTCTCCACGACTGGCGAACGGCCCCATGCGCGTGCGATAGTAGTTGCCCGAGCGCACGACAAAGCCGCTAAGATCGTCCGCGGCGTCAATCGCATTATCCCTGCTCGAGAACGAACCGACCTGGATAATGTAGCGCCCACGACGCGGGGCAGGTTGTTCGACTTCGACCTGTACCTGGCCGGAGGTGCGGGGAATCGGCGTAGCCTGCTGCGGCGTCGGTGCCGGATAGCGTTGGGTGGGCAGACGGGCCACTTCGACCGGGCCGGGTCGCGGCGTGCCACCCGTCGGCGATTCGCCGATCGGCGCAAGGGCATAAGAGGTCTGCCGCGAGGGGGCCGATTGGTACCGATAATCGTCGAAACTATCCGCAACGGCGGACGATGGCCCCGGTTCGATCTCGGCGAAGGCTTGGTCGAAGCCCGTATTGCCGCGTTGTGGCGGGTTGGGATTCGTCCGCGACAGGCTCACCGATCCCGCAGCGGGCAACTGCTTGCGCAGCACGCTCAGAAGCGTGTCGGGCGTATCGAGCCGCGATCCTGCAGGCTGGCCGGATCGCAGGGCGGCGCGCTCGTACTCGGGCGGGTTGACGCGGCGCACGCGTACGGGTGCACCCTCACCCACTCCCAGCTCGCGCGCCGCGCCCTGCGACAGTCCGACGATCCGGGCAGAGGTCATCGGCCCGCGCCGCTCGGCGCGTGCGAGGATGGTTTTCCCCGTATCGAGCGCAGTCAGCTCTACATAGCTGGGTAGGGGCAAGGTCTTGTGAGAGATCGTGACACCGCGCGAATCGACCATGTCGAGCGTCGCGTAGCCGACCGTGTCGTAGCTCAGCACATCTGCGGGCGTGAACGTCTGCCCGTCGACCACATAAGGTTCGCCCAGCACTTGTGGATAATCGGCCTGCGGGCCGTTAATGGCGGCAGGGGATGTCGGCGTAGCCCGGTCGACCGCGTAATAATCGGCATTGGGTGCAAGATCGTAGTCGCCACTGCCGCCCGCACAGGCGGAAAGCGAGGCGATCAGACCGGCCGCTATCCCAAATTTCCGCACATTATCGGACAATCTCATCGGCCAGCAGCCCCACACTCATCGCATAGTAGTTGGAGCAGTTATATTCGAGGATAACGCGATAATTTGAGGTTAACAGCCACGCAGGGGTTCCCGGTCCGTCGGGCTGGAACAGGCTGACCAGCGTGTCCGGCGGCAGGCTGTTATAGGGCGTCACGCCGAGCGCGCGCCATTCGGCGATCGTTTTCCACTGGCTATGCCGCTCGTGCACGCGCGGGCAGACGGGCGCGACCAGCTTTGTGCGGTAGGCATCGACGTTGAAACCGCTCGGCACGCTGGCGCGCACGCCCCAGGGAATACCGGGACGCCAGCCTGCATCCTGGAAATAGCGGGCGATGGAGGCCATCGTATCGGCCTGGTTGGTGAAGATGTTTGCCATCCCGTCGCCATCGCCGTCGGTCGCGAGCCGCAGGTAAACGCTCGGCAGGAACTGCGGATTGCCGAAGGCTCCGGCCCAGCTGCCGACCAGCCGATCGCGCGAATAACCCTTGTCCGCCACTTTCAGCAGCGCGATGAACTCGCCTTCGAAAAGCGCGCGGCGCCGCCCTTCCCAAGCGAGCGTGGCGAGCGAGCGGGCGAGGTCGAAATTGCCGCGATAGCTGCCATAATTGGTCTCGTGGCCCCAGATCGCGATGATGATCTCTGCCGGCACGCCGTAATCCTGCCGGATCTGCCCGTGGAGCCGCGCAGTCTCGTTATAGACAGCCCGCCCCCCGTTGATGCGCGCCGCATCGACATGACGATCGAGGTATGGTCGCAGCGGCGGATATCCGGGTGAGGACGAGGATCCGGGCTGCGACCGATCGAGCTCGATCACGCGCGGATTGGGCGTCAGGTCCCATGTCATCCGCTGGATCGTGCTCTCGCTGACGCCCTCGGCGCGGGCCTTGGCGATGACCAGCTGCATATAGGCGTCGAAAGGCATGTCTTGCGCTGCGGCAGGCGTAGCAAGGATCGAGGCGATGGCCGCCGACAGGGCGAGAAATGTGCGGGGGAACTTCATGGCCAGCATGTCTGTCACACCGAAGGTTACTCGCCAATGACTTAGATGATGACAATCGCGGATGTGTTTCGGACGGTGACAAACTTGCGCCGAACCGTTAGCGGACCTCCCGCAAGTAGGACAGGTGGCCGAGTGGTTTAAGGCAGCGGTCTTGAAAACCGCCGTGGGTTTACGCTCACCGTGGGTTCGAATCCCACCCTGTCCGCCACCAATACGGGGCCGCACCGGCCCGTATGGTGGTGGATTGCGGTTCGGGAGTGAACCCAAGGGTTCGGACTCGGAGCCGCGAAGCGGCGTAGAGGGCCAAAGCGAAGCGGAGGCCTATCCCACCCTGTCCGCCAGCATCACCGGTCGCGCCGTTTGCCTTTGTCGACCAGAGATTGCGCCGCGCGTTCCTCCTCCGGGTAATCCTCCGGCGTCGCGGAACCCTGGTTCATCAACGCCCGGTGTTCCTTGACCAGTTCGCTGTCGTTCTCGCCATCAGGCTTGTCGCCGGTGGCCGGCGTCTTGCTATTGTCGCTCATGAAAAGGCAACGGCTGGAACCGCAGGTGGTTTCGTGGTGCTCAGTATACAAGCGCGTGATCCACCAGATAGGTGTCCGCAGGCCCCTTCACGATTACGAGAGAGGCCACCAGCTGATCGCTCGACTTCTCGCAGGACTGGGACCAGACCACCGCCACCGACCCTTTGCGCCTGAAGACCGCAATCGGCGCCCTTTTACCATACCTGCCGTAGTGTTCCTGAAAATCACGGCACGCGCGAACGAACCCCTCCTCGCTCACAAGCGACCTTAGCCGGGGCGTGAAATCGCGGACATGCCGTTCGAAATCGATCTCGTCCGATGCCTGCATGAGGTTGTCCATCAGTCGCTCGGCAATTGCCATGATTTCGGCATCGCTCTTGTCGGTCAGCATCGGGACTATCTTCGGCAAGACGGCGATCTTGGACAGTTCAGATATGCAGCGCTCGCCCATAAGCGCCGAGCACGCTTTCATGCATGCTCTCGCTGATCGTGGGGTGCGGGAAGACGGCCTGCATCAGCTCGGCCTCGGTGGTCTCCAGCGTCTTGCCGACGACGAAGCCCTGGATCATCTCGGTCACTTCCGCGCCGACCATATGCGCGCCCAGCAGTTCGCCGGTTTTTGCGTCGAACACGGTCTTGGTGAAGCCTTCCGCTTCGCCCAGCGCGATCGCCTTGCCATTGCCGATGAAGGGGAAGGTGCCTGCCTTCACCTCGTAGCCAGCTTCCTTCGCCTTTGCCTCGGTCAGGCCGACAGACGCGATCTGCGGGTGGCAATAGGTGCAGCCCGGAATGTTGTTGCGGTCGAGCGGGTGCGGATGGACATCCTTGTTGCCCAGTTCCTTGGCGATAGCCTCTGCGGCGGTCACGCCCTCGTGGCTCGCCTTGTGCGCCAGCCACGGCCCCGGCGTGCAATCGCCGATGGCCCATAGTCCCTTGGACTTCGTACGCCCGTAGGGATCGATTTGGATGAAGCCGCGATCCAGCTCGGCCAGCTTGTCGATCCCGATATCCTCGGTATTGGGCACGATGCCGATGGCGACGATGCAGTGCGAGAATTCGCTTGTCGAAACCTTGCCGTCCTTGTCCTTGATCTTGGCCTTCACACCCTTGGCATCGACCTTGATGTCTTCCACGCCTGCGCCGGTCATGATCGTCATGCCCTGCTTCTTGAGCCTCTTTTCGAGGAAGGCGGACACGTCCTTGTCTTCCACCGGCACAATCCGGTCTAGCATTTCGACCACGGTCACGTCGACGCCCATGTCGTTGTAGAAGCTGGCGAATTCGATCCCGATGGCACCGCTGCCGATCACCAGCAGCTTCTTGGGCATCTCGCCGGGTGTCATCGCGTGGCGATAGGTCCACACGCGCTTCCCGTCGGCCTTGGCGAAGGGCAGGTCGCGCGCGCGGGCGCCAGTGGCGACGATGATGTGCTTGGCTTCGAGCTTTTCCTCGCCCTTCTCGCCCTTCACGGTCAGCGTGGTCGGGCCGGTCAACTTGCCCTCGCCCATATGCACCGCGATCCTGTTCTTCTTCATCAGGTGCGTGACGCCCTGGTTGAGCTGTTTCGCAACGCCCCGGCTGCGCTTTACCACCGCCTCCAGGTCGGCTTCGATCTCGCCAGCGATCTTGAGCCCGTAATCCTTGGCGTGCTGTGCATAATGAAGGATTTCGGCGGAGCGGAGCAGTGCCTTGGTGGGGATGCAGCCCCAGTTGAGGCAGATCCCGCCAAGCAGTTCGCGCTCCACGATGGCGACCTTTAGCCCCAACTGCGCCCCGCGAATCGCCGCGACGTAGCCGCCCGGCCCGCTACCCAGCACGATAAGGTCGTATTTCTCAGCCATTGAAGCCTCTTGTCGGTTTGCCTGACACACCTGACACAGTGTCTAAGTGTGAAAAATCTCGGGGCCCGATGGCCCTGAACGGAAGCGAGCGGGAAGGAGCGATGCAGCGGTTTTGCATGCGCGCATCATGGCGGACCCCGCCCGTGTAGGACAGCACTTCAGCCATTATTGTCCGACATATGGGCCGGCGCGGGCTGTGCAGCCGCTGCCTGCATCCGCACCGGACGCGGATTGCCGTCGTCGTCTGCCAGCACGAACACGAACGTGCCCTTGCACACCAGCTTGGTCTCCTCGCCGTGGCGCGCGCGGGCGATACCCTCGGCAGCGATGGTGATCGAGGTGTTTCCTTCGCGCACGATCTCGCAATAGATATTCAGCTCGTCGCCCAGCGCCATCGCGGCGGGGAAGCCGAAATCACTGGCCGCGACCACGTTCGCGCGGCCCTGCCCTTCGCGGCTTGCCAGCGAACCTGCGCCGAGAGCCATCTGGCTCATCAGCCATCCGCCGAACACGCCCCCATAGGGGTTCATGTCGGTCGGCATCGCGGTGACGCGGATTTGAGGGGAGCGCTCGGTCATGACCCCGCTCTAGGCTTCGCTAGCCCGCTGCGCGAGCAAGCTTCGCCATCCTCTCCCGCGAGGGGAGAGGAGATAAGCCCCTCTCCCCTCGCGGGAGAGGGGTTGGGGAGAGGGGGCTGAAGCGCGGCGGCAATCGCGGTCACCACGCCGTCTTCGTTCTCCATCACCTGGTTGTTCCAGAAACGCAGGACCCGAAACCCTTGTGAAGAAAGCCATTTGTCGCGCATCTTGTCGTGCTGTTTATCCGCATGCTGCGATCCATCGACCTCGACAATCAGCCGCGCTTCGTAACAGACGAAATCCACGATGAATCGACCGATCGGCTGCTGTCTTCGAAATTTCCAGCCATTCAACCGCTTGGCGCGAAGGCGACTCCAAAGTCGGCGTTCCGCATCGGTTGGAGCTTGGCGCATCTCCTTCGCGTGGGAGAGTGTATCGCTCTTGCCCCCTCTCCTTCCCACGCGCTGACGCGCGCGGGCCCCTTCCTCTCCCGCGAGGGGAGAGGAGATATTTGGAGCGGCGCTCATCACCCCGCGATGATCGTCACGAATTTCTTGCTGACCCACCCCTGCGCGCAAGGGCCGGTATAGTTGCGCGGGGTCGGCACCGGGCTGTCAGTGCCGCAATCGCGTGTATCGTCGCCCTTGTCGTAGACCACGCCGTACCAGCCATTGCTCTCGGCACAGATATGCACGCCCTGCCCAGGATCGAGCCGGTCGCGCTCCTTCACTTCGGCGCTCGGCGCATCTCGGACCGAGAGGTAGTTGTCGCCCTTGGGATTGAGCCCGGTCACTTCGCCATAGCTGCCACAGGAATCCAGCTCCGGCCCGTCGACGCCAATGCGGATCGGCATCGGGATCGGCCCGTCGTAATTCATCGCAGGCGGTGCAGGCGTTTCTGCGGTTTTTTCCGCCGGAGTCAGGATGTCCGCGGGCGAGGCCTTGGTGGTTTCTTCGGGCTCGGGCGTTTCCGAGGTGCCATCGGCAGGGGCGCGCTCGCACGCGGTAAGTACCAGCGCGAGCGTTGCGGTGAGAACGAGAGAGGTCTTCATAACATCATCCCCATTGGTTGTTCACACATCTGCTTGAAAGCTTCCATCAGCTGCGCGCCTTCCGCGCCGTCGATGGCCCGATGATCGAAGGAGCCGCTGGCGGTCATCACCGTGGCTGGTACGATCTGGCCGTTCTCTACCCACGGGCGCTGCTCGCCCGCGCCGACCGCCATGATCATGCCCTGCGGCGGGTTGATGACCGCGTCGAACTGCTTGATCCCGAACATGCCGAGGTTGGAGATGCTGGCGGTGCCGCCCTGGTATTCGTGCGGCTGCAGCTTGCCCTCGCGCGCCTTGCCCGCAAGCTCCTTCATCTCGGTCGCGATCTCGGGCAGGCTCTTTCGATCCGCGCCGCGAATGATCGGGGTGATGAGGCCCTTGGGCGATGCGACTGCGACGCTGATATCGGCGCGCTGGTAGCGATGCAGCGTCTCGCCCTGGAAGCTGACATGCGCCTGCGGTGTGCGCATCAGCGCCTTGGCCAACGCCTTGATCAGGATATCGTTGACCGACAGCTTGATACCGTCCGCCTCGAGCATCTTGTTGAGGTCCGCGCGCGCGGCGAGCATTGCGTCGAGCCGGATGTCCACGCTGAGGTAGTAGTGCGGCACGTCCTGCTTGGCAGCAGTGAGCCGCTTGGCGACGACTTTGCGTACGCCGGAGACCTTTTCTTCGGCGAACGGCGCATCGCCATCCATCGCCACCGGAGCGGAGGTGCCGGCGGCCTGTTGCGCGGCGGCCTGTTTGCCCGGTTCCGCATTCTCGACATCGGCCTTCACGATCCGCCCGCGCGGCCCGCTGCCCTTCACGCTGGTGAGGTCGATCCCCTTGTCCTCTGCGATCCTGCGCGCGAGAGGGGACGCGAAGATGCGGTCTCCGTCCTTCGCAGGTGCTGGAGCAGGTGCAGACGCAGGCGCGGGGCTCGGCTTCTCAGCCTTCTCTTCCGAGACTTCAGGCTTTTTCTCTTCCTTCGCCGGAGCAGGCGCGCCCTTCGCGGCGTCTTCCACGCTCTCTCCATCGGCGGCCATAATCGCGATGACCGTGCCGACCTTAACCCCTTCGGCGCCTTCCTCGACCTCGATGGAAGCGATCGTGCCCTCGTCGACAGCTTCGAATTCCATAGTCGCCTTGTCGGTCTCGATCTCGGCCAGCAAGTCGCCTGCCGAAACCTCGTCACCCACCTTCACCAGCCACTTTGCCAGCGTCCCCTCCTCCATCGTGGGCGAAAGCGCGGGCATCTTGATCGGTGTGGGCATAAAGGCGTGTCCTGCGATAAATCGTGTGGCGATGGGCCCCGCCGTAGCGGCATATCAACCTGTTGGGCCGCTTTGGCCAATTTGACCAAAGCCTGCAAGCGCCTTGCCATGCATACGAATTTGTGCCGATAGCAGGGGCTGGAGGGCACGATGGGCGTATATCTGGTCATTATCGACGAGACGGAAGAGGCGCGAAAAGCGCTGCATTTCGCGATGCGCTGGGCGCAGACGAGCGGCGGCTCGGTGCAGATCCTTGCGATCGTGCAGCCGCAGAACTTCAACGCATTCGGCGGTGTGCAGGCGACCATCGAGCAGGAGGCGCGCGACCGTGCCGAAGCGATCGCGACCAGCGCGGCGGGCAATGTCTATTCCGAAAGCGGCAAGATGCCCGCGATTGCTGTGAAGGTGGGCGAGGCCAACCGAATCGTGCGCGATTACCTGGCCGAAAACCCCGACGTCATAGCACTGGTACTCGGCGCAGCGGCGGAGGGGCCATCGGGCCCGATGGTGACCCACTTTTCCGCGCATACCGGCAGCCTGCCCTGCCCGCTGGTGATCCTGCCGGGCGGAATATCGATCGAGGATGTGGACCGCATCGCGGGCGCGTAGTCCAATCCTTGGCGGGCCCGGCACAGCGACCTAGGTCACCGTGCCGCGGACAGGATAATCGTTTTCCAGCACGAATTCGATCCCGCTGAGCAATTCATCGAGTGGCGGGCGCGTGAACGGCGCGCTCTGCACCTCTTCGAAATAGAGTGTGCCATCCGGCTTTATAAGGAACAGTCCGGGTTCGGAAAACCGCTCCGGCTCGTCGCTGTCGGAGCGCTTCTCGGAGATGAACAGACCCCATTCGCGCGCCTGGTCTTCGGGCAGATCGTAGACCAGCGGCAGGTCGTGCGTTTCCCACTCCTTGTGGGCCACCATGGCGCGTTCCTCGCTATCCATCGAAATCGCGAAGGGAGAGACGCCTAACTTGGTGAATTTCTCCAGCTTGCCGCCGAGTTCTTCCAGATAGCGCTTGCAGATCGGGCAATGCTTGCCGCGATAGAACACCAGCATCGTGAAGTTTTCGGGGCATTGCTTGGAAAGTTCGAAGCGCGCCTGAATGGTGAGCGGAAGGTCAATGTCTGGGACCTTCTGTCCAGGGGTAAGCATGGGGGATTCTCCTTTCCCCATCGAACGATGCTCGGGCGGCGTACGTTCCCTCCCCGACGGGCCGGTACTACTTCTTCTTGCGGCCCTGATGCCGTATGTTGCCCGGCCTGCCGCGCTTGCCGACCTGGTGCTTCTTCTTCGCATCCATCTTCGGACCAGACGGCTTCGGACCCCTCGGCTTTCCTCGGTGGGGCCTGCCTTCGCGCGCTTTCGAGGCATCGCCGCCGGGCACTTCGAAGCGGAGCGCGCCGGTGAGTGGATTGGCCTCGACCAGCTTCATTTCCAGCCGCTGCCCGGTTTCGTAGCGTGTGCCGCTATCCGCACCGACCAGCGCCTTGGCCGCCTCGTCGAAATGGAAGAACTCGTCGCCGATGGTGGAGATCGGCACCAGTCCGTCGCCCCCCAGGCCCACGATGGTCGCGAAGAAGCCGAAATTCTGGACGCCGGTGATCCGCGTCTCGAAGGTCTCGCCCACGCGGCCTGCCAGCCATGCGGCGACATAGCGGTCGATCGTGTCGCGCTCGGCTTCCATCGCGCGGCGTTCGGTGCGACTGATCGCCTCGCTGATCTTGCCCAGATCGCTCCGGTCGATATCGCTCAGCCCGCTGCTTTCGGGGATCTTTCCACCCTTGGGCTTGGGCTGCTCGAGCTTGAGTGTATCGACCAGCGCGCGGTGCACCAGCAGATCCGCATAGCGGCGAATCGGCGATGTGAAGTGCGCGTAAGACCCTAGTGCGAGGCCGAAATGGCCCTGATTGTCCGGCCCGTAATAGGCCTGGGTCTGCGTGCGCAGCACCGCCTCCATCAGCAGCGCCCTCTCCTGCTCGTCGCTCACGTCCTTCAGGAAGCGGTTGAACAGCGTGGGCGTGATGACCTGCCCCATCGCCAGCTTCTTGTCCTGCGTGCCGAGATATTCCTTCAGCGCGAGCAGCTTCTCCCGGCTCGGTTGTTCGTGGACACGGTAGACCACCGGGGAGTTCTTCGATTCGAGCGCCTTGGCCGCGGCGACATTGGCGGCGATCATGAAATCCTCGACCACGCGGTGCGCATCGAGCCTTTCCTGAACGCGGATTTCGGCGATACCCCCTTCCTCGTCCAGGATCACACGGCGTTCGGGCAGGTCGAGGTCCAGCGGATCACGCGCTTCACGCGCTTTCCACAAGAGTCCCCAGGCTTTCCACAGGTTATCCAGCGTTTCATCCGCCTCGCCCGCATCGATCCGCCTCTGCGCTTCCTCGTAGGCGACATTTTCCGCCAGCCGCACGACGGCGCGGGTAAAACGCCACTTGAGCAGCTCACCCTCGGGCGAGATTTTCAGGTGACAGACCATTGCCGCGCGATCTTCGTTTGCCTTCAGCGAACACACGTCAGCGGAGAGGATTTCGGGCAGCATCGGGATGACGCGGTCGGGGAAATAGACCGAATTGCCGCGCTTCCTCGCCTCCCGGTCCAGCGCGCCGCCGGGCCGGACGTAATGCGAGACGTCCGCGATGGCGACGATGGCGCGAAAGCCGCCCTTGTTGTCCTCGCTATCATCGGGCGCGGCCCAGATCGCATCGTCATGGTCGCGTGCGTCTGCCGGGTCGATGGCGATGATCGGCACATCGCGCAGGTCTTCGCGCTTCTCGGTGGTGACGGGCAGCTTGGCGGCCAGATCAGCCTCGCTCAGCACCGCCTCGGGGAAGACATGCGGGATGCCATGCTTTTCGATGGCGATCAGGCTGAAGCTGCGCGGGGCCAGTGGATCGCCCAAAACCTCGGTCACGCGAACGCCTGCACGCGGCCCCCGCCCGGTCGGCTCGGCGGAGACAAGCTGGCCTTCCTCGGCGGTGCCGATATCGGAGATGGGCGAGGAATTGCGCACCTTCTTGTCCACCGGGGCGAGCCAGAACTTGCCGCGACCGTCCTTCTCGACGACGCCGATCAGGCCTTCGGTGCGCTGCGGCAGCTTCTTCATCGGGTGTGCGCGCCAGCCCTTCGGGGATTCTTCGGTTCGCGAGAGAATGCGGTCGCCCACCTTGAGCGCGGGCATGCCCTTGCTGCCCCGACCCCTGCTTTTTTCGACCACCGTCAGACGCGGCGGCGCGGCACCATCGTCGGGCTGCCAGTTCTCGGGCACGGCAATCGCCTCGTCATCGTCGATCTCGACAATGCGCAGTACGGTGACTTTCGGCACGCCACCCATGCGGTGATAGGCGGTCTTCTTGCCATCGATCAGGCCGTCTTCGGCCATGTCTTTGAGCAGTTTCTTGAGCGCGATCTTCTCCTGCCCCTTCAGCCCGAAGGCCTTGGCAATCTCGCGCTTGCCGACTGTGGTATCGGAGGACTGGATGAATTCGAGGACCTGCTTCTGCGTCGGCAGGCCCTTGGGGAGCTTTTTGTGGGGGCGTTTGGCCATGTCAGGCCCTTAAACGCATAGGATCGCCACTGCTATCCCGACAACTGCTTCGCTCCAGACGTAATGTACCTGGAGCTAGAAACGCTGCGGCTCTTCGCCATACCTGTTCGGCCCGTCATCCGATTTCCAGATTCCGAATACGATCACGGGGATATAGGCGAGGTAACCTAGGGCGCTATACCGATAGAGTTGCGATTGCAGCGCAACCTGCTGGTCGGGATCGGTCATCGTCATCATCTCTTCGGTCAACGCGATCGTCGCGTCGATATTGACGAGGTTGAAAGCCAGCGATCCGAGATAAGGCACGAGGACCAGCAGCAGCCACCAGCCGGTCTTGCCCGAATCGTGCAATCGCCGGACGAAGGCTGCCGAGAACAGGATGCTCGCGATCGCACCGATTACGACGGCGATCAGAACCTGGCTCTTCATCATACCGCCTATTTTGCCGAGCATCGCGCTTTGCACGTCCTGCTCGCCTCCGCCCGCCTGTGCCACGCCAAACGCTCCGGTGGCCATTTCGGCATACATCGGAATCGCGGCGATCATCCCCAATGCAACTTGCAGGACGAACAGGAACAGCATGTAGAACCAGAAGGTCTGCCGCGCATCGCGCCCGTCAAAATTGAAGATGTTGGCGAAATTGTATTTTATCGATCCGAACATGCTTCACCCTCCCCCGTACCGGTTTAATATGCCCGGGCGACATAGACCCGCTCGACCGCCGGCTCGCCGGTAAAGATGCAAATGCCATCAACAGGCGTCGCATCGCGCGGCACGTTGCGCACGGTCAGCTTCTGCTCCTTCAGCTGCTCGACGACCTTTTCCAGCGCCTCGCCGGTCGGCTTGGCCCACTGCACTTCGACCCAGCCGGGGTACTTACCGCCCTTGGCGAAGAATTCGACGACGCCATCCCAGCTATCGATCCCGGTCGCGATATTCGTATCGCGGCGCTCCGCAGCCTCGGTAAACAAGGCCTGCTGGATGTCGCCCAGCACGCCCGGGATCGTCTGGCCCGCGATCTCGCGCGTGGGGGCCTGCGATTTGAGCTTGCCCGTTTCCATGTCCCACAGATCGTCGCGGCGGATCAGCGTGACGACGCCGTTCTCCATATCGCGACCGCCGACCTCGACGATGATCGGCGCGCCCTTGCGCACCCAGTCCCACCGCTTTTGCGCGGGCTTGCCCGGCTTGGTGTCGAGCAGCACGCGCACCGGCTCGCCCAGCGCGTTCTGCCCGGCGAGCGTGGCGCGCAGGCCCTCGCAATAGTCGATCAGCGCCGCATCCTCGTCGTTTCCGCGCAGCATCGGCAGGATCACGACCTGCCACGGAGCGATCCGGGGCGGCACGCGCAGGCCGTCATCGTCGCCATGCGTCATGATGACGCCGCCGATCAGCCGCGTGGAGACGCCCCAGCTGGTCGTGTGCGCGAACTGCTCGCCGCCTTCCTGCGCCTGGTACTTGATGCCCGAGGCTTTCGCGAAATTGGTGCCCAAATAGTGGCTCGTGCCTGCCTGCAGAGCCTTGCCGTCCTGCATCATCGCCTCGATCGACCATGTCTCGACCGCGCCGGGGAACCGTTCGTGCTCGGGCTTCTCGCCCGCGATCACCGGCAGCGCGAGGTCTTCCTCGGCCATCGCGCGGTAGACTTCGAGCATGGTCAGCGTGTGGTCCTTCGCCTCCTCGGCAGTGGCGTGCGCGGTGTGACCTTCCTGCCAGAGGAATTCGCT
>NZ_CAXQBM010000084.1:0-37921 GCF_964222115.1 Alteriqipengyuania sp. | reverse complement strand
ATGGACTCGCTGACCCTGGCCATCTCGCAGGGATCGCTGCGCCGTGGATCGGCCGCATGCTATATCGACATCAACCACCCTGAGATCGAGGAATTCCTCGAAATCCGCAAACCCTCGGGCGATTTCAACCGCAAGGCGCTGAACCTGCACCACGGCGTTCTCGTCACCGACGAGTTCATGGAAAAGGTGCGCGCGGGCGAGGAATTCGATCTCGTGTCCCCGCGCGATGGTTCCGTGCGCAAGACCGTCGATGCGCGGAGCCTGTTCCAGAAGCTGGTCGAAACGCGCCTCGCCACGGGTGAGCCCTACATCGTGTTCTCGGACACGGTGAATTCGATGATGCCCAAGCATCACCGTGACCTGGGTCTGAAAGTTTCGACCTCCAACCTGTGCAGCGAAATCACGCTGCCCACGGGCCGTGACCACCTGGGCAATGATCGTACGGCGGTTTGCTGCCTCAGCTCGCTCAACCTCGAAAAGTGGGACGAGTGGAACGGCGACAAGCAGTTCATCGAGGATGTGATGCGCATGCTCGATAACGTGCTGCAGGACTATATCGACCGCGCGCCGCCCGAAATGGCGCGTGCCAAATATTCCGCTTCGCGCGAGCGCAGCGTCGGCATGGGCGTGATGGGTTTCCACTCGTTCCTGCAGTCGAAGAACCTGCCGCTTGAAGGGCCGATGGCGAAGGCGTGGAACATCAAGATGTTCCAGCACATCAATGCCAAGGCGAACGAAGCCTCGATGGTGCTCGCGCACGAACGCGGGCCGTGCCCCGATGCGGAAGAAATGGGCGCGATGGAGCGGTTCAGCTGCAAGATGGCGATCGCGCCGACCGCATCGATCAGCATTATCTGCGGCGGCACCTCGGCCTGCATCGAGCCGATCCCGGCCAATATCTACACCCACAAGACACTGTCGGGTTCGTTCATCGTCAAGAACCCGTACCTGCAGGAACTGCTGGCGAAGAAGAGCAAGGATTCCACCAATGTCTGGAATTCGATCCTCGAACGCGGCGGCTCGGTCGCCCATCTCGATTTCCTGACGCCGGAGGAAAAGGCGGTCTTCAAGACCAGCTTCGAAATCGACCAGCGCTGGCTACTTGAATTCGCGGCGGATCGCTCACCGATGATCGATCAGGCGCAGAGCCTCAACCTCTTCATCCCCGCCGATGTCGACAAGTGGGACCTGATGATGCTGCACTTCCACGCGTGGGAGAAGCGGATCAAGTCGCTCTACTACCTGCGGTCCAAGAGCGTGCAGCGCGCAGGCTTTGCCGGCGGGGTGGAGGCGGACAACACCTCCGAAGCCGCGAAGTACGAACTCAATGCGGGCGCGGGCGAACAGACCGATTACGAGGAATGCCTCGCCTGCCAGTAGGGCCCATCGATCCCGGTGTAGCCAGCACAAGCTGCTGAAAAGCGAAGGATCAGCCCTAGCGTAAAAACGAGAAACCCCGGCAGGCCGTGAAGGCTTGCCGGGGTTCCGTGGGTCAAGCTGCGGGTGCAGCTTTCCTCTCCACCTCTTGGATGGGTTTATGCCGGTGTGGTCGCCTTGTTGCCGAGGCCGACGGGCAGCGGCGTGCCTTCCTTCAGGTACACGCGGTTGTCGTCGATCTTCTCGACCGCATCCAGCGCGACGAAGTGGTGCTGGTCGTCCATCGCGTCGGACTTGGTCAGCTTGATCCGGTCATCTGCGACTTCGTCCACCGTGCCGACATGCTGGCCGGTGGCGTCGGCGACTTCCATGTGCTCCTTGATACGAATCTTCTCGAACATAAAATACTCCAATCTTTTCATGAGCCTGCATTGGCCCGCTGTATAACTGTAGAACGGCTGGGCGGGCAAAACCGTTCCTCGGTTCGTCGATGCAGCAGCACGCTTCGCTTCTGCGCCCTGCTGCCGGGGCCCACCAGTCGTGTAGACGGGCGCCGCGCGGAGCGGCATGATGGTGGCGATGGGGCAAGACGTGGTTCTTCAGGTCGGCGTGACCACCTTTACGGCCGAGGATCTTCACTTCTTCGCATTTTGCGCCTTCGCCGGATTGGGTATCGGGCTGGTGCCCGGGGTCTGGTGGCGCCTGCGCGACTGGCGCATTCGCCGGGCGCGAACGGCGGGCAAGGACGATATCGCGGATATCCTCGCGCTGGATCACGATGAGGAGAATCGCCCGAAGTCGTTTGCAAGCATCCTGCCTGCGGTCGCGTTCATGATTGTCGGCGTGCCGGCACTTACGATCTTCCAGCAGAATTTCGCGGATGACGCTGCGGGATTGCTGGGGGAGAGGTTTGCGTGGGCGGCCATGCCGCTGGCATTCGCCCTGGTGACAGGGTGTTTCTGGATGTGGGACCGTATCCGTCGCAACTTCATGTCTCTCGAAGAGCGCGCCGCGCTGGAGGAGCAGGACGAGCACCAGCGATGGATGGATGAGTTTGTCAACGGCGCGCACCTTTCGCCCGCAATCCTTGGCGTTGTTTTCCTGCTCACCATCGCGGCGATCCTGGCGGCCATGCTGGCGGGCTGACCGATTGGCGCCGGGCTGGCGGCGCAACCCACCGCTTATCCCCGCCGCGTCTTGCCCCCCGCGTGGAAGTTACTTCCGCGAATCGCTATATCGGATGGTCCGGACCGGAATCGGCCCGGAATCGGCAACGCCACCAACCACCAGACGCGCACCCGGAGTTACCCCATGTCGCTGCTCGAAGCCCGCAAGACCTACAAGCCGTTCGAATATCCGTGGGCCTACGACTTCTGGAAGCGCCAGCAGCAGATCCACTGGATGCCCGAAGAGGTTCCGCTGGGCGAGGATTGCCGCGACTGGGCGCAGAAGATCTCCGAGCACGAGCGTAACCTGCTCACCCAGATCTTCCGCTTCTTCACGCAGGCCGATGTCGAGGTGCAGGATTGCTACCACGACAAGTACGGCCGCGTGTTCAAGCCGACCGAGGTCAAGATGATGCTGACCGCATTCAGCAACATGGAGACGGTGCACATCGCAGCGTACAGCCACCTGCTCGACACGATCGGCATGCCCGAAAGCGAATATTCCGCCTTCCTCGAATACGAGGAGATGAAGGACAAGCACGATTACCTGCAGCTGTTCGGGGTGGATACGGACGAGGATATCGCCCGCACGCTGGCGGCATTCGGCGGCTTTACCGAAGGCATGCAGCTGTTCGCCAGCTTCGCCATGCTGATGAACTTCCCGCGCTTCAACAAGATGAAGGGCATGGGCCAGATCGTCAGCTGGTCGGTCCGCGACGAAAGCCTCCACTGCGAAGGCATTATCCGCCTGTTCCATGAATTCGTGCGCGAGCGGGACTGCTACACCAAGGCGGTGAAGGAAGACATCATCGACATCTGCCAGAAGTCCGTGCGGCTGGAGGACAACTTCATCGACCTCGCCTTCGAAATGGGCCCGGTTTCGGGCATGACCGCGAAGGAGATCAAGAAGTATATCCGCTACATCGCGGACTGGCGACTGGGCCAGCTGGGCCTGCAGCCGATCTACATGATCGACGAGCATCCGCTGCCCTGGCTGACCCCGCTGCTGAACGGAGTGGAGCACGCGAACTTCTTCGAACAGCGCGCGACCGAATATTCGAAGGGCGCCACCAAGGGCAACTGGCAGGACGTGTGGAGCACGTTCGACAAGCGCAACAAGGCCAAGGCCGCGAACGAGGAAGAGGCGGTCGACGACGGCCCGGGCCTGTTCGGGGATGAAGCTGGCGAGGGTGTGCAGGCGGCGGAGTAGCGCGTGAAACTGTTCCTGAACAACTATCGGTGTTTTGCGGAAACTCGAGAAATTGAAGTTCTGCCATTAACGCTAATTGTTGGTGAAAACAGTTCTGGCAAGACATCTCTAATGGCTGCGTTGCGATTTAGTTTGGAGCTTTCCCGGTCAGGGGCAACTTCATTCTTTAACGTTTACCCGTTTGATCTAGGGCCATACGATGACATAGTTCACGAATCGGGCCTAAAATCTACTTCAGAACGTTTTTCCCTCAAAATTGAGAAATACGTCGATCCAAATAGTACGAGATTCTTTCCGCACGAGAGCTCTGCTGCCTCGGAGGTCCGCAAAGTCCTCGTTTCTTGCACTTTCTTTTTTAAATCAAATTATGGCGATACGGTCTTATCGAGCATTAGACTTGAATGCGAGGGCGATCAAATGGACGTCCGGTACGACGAAGATATGCGTGTCACCATTCTTTCTGGCGACACAAGGTCAGAATTAAGTCAACCCAGCATGTTTTCCGAAGCGCCGTCAAATGCCGCAGTGAGCTTACAAAACTCCTTCTACATGTTGATGACATTGTACTATCATCAAGATGATAAAGAAAAAGCGAGCTTTGAGCGAAGAAAGCTAAGAAGATTTGCGGCGCTTTATGACGCCCTGCTTTCGGACAATCACCATGTTGTTGCAACGCCTCCTGTAAGATCAGTTCCGAGAAAAGTTTATACGGCGTCTGATGATGCCACAATTGATCGTGCCGAGAGTGCTCCGCACGAGCTTAGTAAGGTAAAAAGATCCGATAAAAAGCGCTGGGCGCGACTGAATAGGGAGCTGAATAGGTATGGTAAGCAGGCTGGACTATTTAACAAACTCGATGTTAAGAAGCTAACTCACCAAGATTCAGGGCCTTTCCAGCTTAAGGTTACCGTGCGAGGCCGTTCGACGGCTATTGCTGATGTCGGCTATGGCGTGAGCCAGTCTCTGCCAATCTTTGCTGATTTGGTCAATTACCGGGGGTCGAAGGCGGCGCTTTTACTACAGCAACCAGAGGTACACCTTCACCCAAGGGCGCAAGCTGAGCTTGGATCGATATTTGCGGAATTTGTGAATGCGAACTCCAAGGGGCTGGTTATTGCCGAGACCCACAGCGATCATCTAATTGACAGGGTGCGAATAGAGATAAAAGAGGGTCGGCTTAATCCGAAGCTCGTCAACATGGTTTTTCTAGAGCCTGGGAATGAACAGGTAGAGGTTCATCAAATTAGGTTCGATAAGGAAGGCAATCTACGCGGCGCACCTCCCACGTACCGAGACTTTTTCATACGTGAACAAGAAAGAGTGCTTGGCTTCTAATGCCGATCGTGATTGACGCGAATTGTGCGAATTCGCTCGCCTCCGCTACTTGCGAGCCGTCTAAGGCGATAATCGCTTGGGTTCGTAAAGGAGGCATAGTCGAAAGCGGTGGGCGACTTCAGCAAGAGCTAAAGCAAACGCGCCTTAAGGATCTTCTCATGCAATGGAGCGCGGCTGGTCGCCTTGTGATTTTATCGGCTGATCATGTGTTGCGCGAAGAAAGGAAGATTTCCAAGACGTGCCAATCTGATGACCCGCACGTACTAGCTGTGACGAAACTAGGTTCCTCGATGGTAGTAATATCCGGAGATAAAGATCTTCAGTTAGATTTGAAGAAAGGGATCATCGGTAAGCGTTGTAAGATAATTAATTGTAATCAAGGCGTATTCTCTAGTGTGAAAATCGTTCGTTCATTGCTGTCAAAACACGCGTAGAATCTCCTTTGCGAAAGAGCATGAAGGTTTGCGATGGATAATCCTTCATCAGCACCACCTCACCCGCGCTCCACCCCACTTCCCGGCAACACCCTCTGCCACCAGCGCATCGACCGCGCTCGATCCATCGCGCGAGAGAACCCGCAGCTTGCGGCCATAGCGGTCCGCGTCGCGGCCATCGGGGTTGGGCAGCACCTCGAACGCGCCTTCGTTGAGCCATCGCGTCAGCCGCGCGGTGGCGCGCTCGCCTGCGATCCGCTCCGCCTCGCAGGCGGGCCGTGAAATCTCCGGCGCGTCGATATCGGCGATGCGGATCTTGGTCCCCTCCAGCCAGATCGTGTCGCCATCGACCACGCAGGTGATCCGCCGCGCGCCAATACAGCGCGCGAAGTTCGCGGTGACCAATTTGGCGGGACGCTGCGATGCAGTCGCACCGACAGCCACCGCGCCCGCGCCCGGAAGCCCATCGGCAAACAGGATCGCGCTGAACAGCGCCAGCGGAGCCGCGACCAGCACCACTCCCAGCCTACGCGCCGCTTCGCCCCACAAGGATTTGCGTCGCGGCCTCGCAGGTCGCTTCCGCCGAAAGGAGACGATATCGCCCATCCACGCAGGATGGTGGGCAAGGTCTCAAGAAGGTGTGAACTCCTCCCCCGGCAACACCGCTCCCACAGCACACGCTGTCGAGCCCGACGCCGCGCTGTCCTACAGCACATGCGCGCTGCTAGACTCCCGCCCATGTCCGCCGCGCAACCTGCCTGTAACGTCGCCTCGCGCACCTATCCAAAGCGCGCAACAGGCGGGGCCCGTTTCTTGCCTTTAGACACTGTGTCAGGTGTGTCAGGCCGCCGCCGGAATCGATCCTTCGCGAAGGTCCGTCCGGGTCAGAACAGCCACGTCTTCGGGTTGGGCATGGGCCGCTGGTTGGCCGCGTTTGCGAGCGAGAGGATGCTGCGCACGCAATACCAGACGAACATCAGGAAGCCGACCAGGATCGCGCCGAACACCAGCGCGATGATCGCGGGCGGGGGCGGGCCGTCTTGGTGCGAGGCGTGCGGGCCGAAGTCCTCCGTAACGGGGAACCCCATCGACATGGCGATTGCTGCACCGATCGCGCCCGCGTCCAGCAGGATCGTCACCCAGAAGCCGATCCAGAAGGTGCGGATCAGGTAGGTAAAGTGGCTTTCCTCCCACTCGGTCGTGGCCTCCTCGTTGCGCCAGACATAGGCGAGGATCAGGCCGATCAGGATGGTGAAGCCGGTGAACAGGTTCACGAGGTAGAGGATCGAGACGATGATGGGCCGATAGAGCGTCACCCCGGTCGATTCCGCACCGCTCGCCGGTTGCGCGTGCTGATACTCGTCCGCCATGTCGCTCATGATCGTCTCCCCCGATTGCGCGCGATCATACGCTTCGCGCGGCACCGGGCAAGCCTGCGGCCCTTTCGCCCGAATGCGCTTGCGGCGCCGGATCGACCCGCTAGTCTGCGGTGGACAATCGAAGAGGGGGAATTTGCCATGACACACAAGGTCTTGTCGCTGTGTACCGGCCTGGGCACGGGGTTGATGCTGGCCGCGGTATGCGCGGTGCCTGCCGCCGCCCAAAGCTCCGGGGAAGACGAGGGCTCCTCCGTCCTGCTGCGGATGCTGGCGGGCGAATCCGAAGTGCAGGGTGCGGAGCTGGAGGCGGCTCTGGAGGCTGCGTCCGCTCATCCGCTCGGCTCGGCAGAGAACCCGGTGCGCGCCGAAATGCCGCAAGGCCAGCGGGCCTACCTCTCGCGCCTGCGCTGCGCGAACCTGAAACGCCCGGAGTACGAGCGGCAGGGATCGGCAGGAATGTCGCCCTATGGCAACATCGTCGATGTCTATCTGGTCACCTGCGAGGGGAGCGAACCTGCCTCGCGCCGGATCTATATCGACATGTATCATCGTGGCCATATCGAAACGCGGGCGGTGGAAGGCTACGGCATCGTCAGTGCAACCGCGGACTGAGCGCGCACGCGGCGCTCGACCGGGGGTCTGAACCGGTCTGCGGGCGGGGAAATCGGAACGGTGGGCGCTCCCGAACACTTGTTAGGGGAGACACACAAGAAATGGAGATCCCCCGATGGCCGAATTCAACGATGACGATCCGATCCAGAAAGGCACGGGCGGGAAATGGATCTGGCTGGGTGTGATCGTGCTGCTGGCGGTTGCAGCGGTGATCATCTTCCTCAACGCAGATGGCGACGAACCCCAGCTGCCCGACAGTGCGGTGACGACTACCGAAGAACGGCTCGATACGGACCTGACCCCTGACGACGAGATTACCGAAGAGGCGCTGGAAGACGTAAACGGCGCAGGGAACATCGATGTGGTCGAACCCGATCAGGATGCGCTGGAAGGCGATGCCAACGGCGAGATCGTGACGCAGCCGGGCGGGACCGTGCCCGCCGAGTAGGGTGCCAGCCGGGAAGGCGCGGCGTCTCGCGCCTTTCCAAACCCCTCGCGCCGGTATAGCGCGCGAGGCATGAGCGAGAAGACCGAGACCAGCCTGGCGGACGATGCGGGCCTGAAGGCCAGCGTCCTGATCGAGGCGCTGCCCTTCCTGCGTCGCTACGCGGGCCGCACTTTCGTGGTGAAATATGGCGGCCACGCGATGGGCGACACCGCCGCTGCCGCCAGTTTTGCACAGGATGTCGTGCTGCTGAAAGCGGTCGGCATCAACCCGGTGGTGGTCCACGGCGGCGGCCCGCAGATCGGTGCGATGCTGGAGCGGGTCGGGGTCGAAAGCCGTTTCGTCGACGGGCTTCGCGTGACCGACGAGGCGACGGTCGAGATCGCGGAAATGGTCCTCTCGGGAGCGATCAACAAGCAGATCGTCGCCGCGATCCACGCAGCCGGAGGGCGCGCACTGGGCCTCTCGGGCAAGGATGCGGGGCTGGTGCGCGCACGCAAGGTCGCCCGCGCGACCCGCGATGAGGACAGCGCGATCGAACGCGCGGTAGACCTGGGCTTTGTCGGCGAACCCGAAGCGATCGACCCGGCGGTGATCGAGATGGCGACCGCGAGTGGCCTGATCCCGGTAATCGCGCCGATCGGTGCGGGCGAGGAAGGCCAGACCTTCAACATCAATGCCGATACGATGGCGGGTGCACTGGCCGGTGCACTGGGCGCCGCGCGGCTGCTGTTGCTGACGGACGTGGCGGGCGTGCTCGATGCCGACGGGCAATTGGTGGCCGAGCTCGATGCCGAGAAGATCGAGGGCCTGCGGGCATCGGGCGTCATTACAGGCGGGATGATCCCCAAGCTGGAGACCTGCCTCGCCGCAACCCGCGCCGGGTGCGAGGCGGCGGTCATCCTCGATGGGCGAGTGCCGCATGCCATGCTGTTGGAGTTCTTCACCGCCAGCGGTGCGGGCACGCTCGTCAGGGCAGCTGAAAAGGGTTAGGGAGGCTTGCACTCCCTTTCAGGCGTCTTACTCTTGTAAGGCACCCTGCCAATGATATCAGGACAGAAGCGCGAAAAATGCTATTTCTAGACGCTCTCATCTCTATCATCAGCTTGCTTACGAACGTGTTTGTGATGCTGATTATCGTCCAGTTCGTGATCGGGCTGCTGCTGGCCTTCAACGTGGTCAGTAGTGGCAATGACTTTGTCGTGGCGATTTACCGCTCGATCAATTCGCTGCTCGATCCCGTGTTGAGGCCCATCCGGAACTTCCTCCCGCAGACGGGTGCAATCGATTTCTCGCCGCTGGTGCTGATCATCGCCTTGCAGATATTCCTCATTGTCCTCGACGCTATTCGGAACAGCTTGATTTGACCGCCCAGCTGATCGACGGGAAGGCCTTTGCCGCCGATCTGCGCGCGCGGGTGGGCGAGCATGCTGCCGCGTTCTCCGAACAGGCAGGGCGCAAGGCAGGGCTCGCGGTGGTACTGGTGGGCGAAGACGCGGCGAGCGAGGTCTATGTCCGCTCCAAGGGCAAGGCGACCGTGGCTGCCAACATGGAAAGCTTCGAGCATCGCCTGCCCGCCGACACATCGCAGGAGGAGCTGATCGCACTGGTCGAGCAGCTCAATGCCGATCCGGCGGTCGACGGCATTCTGGTGCAGCTTCCGCTGCCCGGCGACCTCGACGAACAGGCTGTGATCGCCGCTATCGATCCGGGCAAGGATGTCGACGGGTTCCATGTCGAGAGCGCCGGCCGCCTGATGGTCGGGCGCGAAGGCTTCGTGCCGTGTACGCCGCTCGGCTGCATCATGCTGCTGCGCGACCGGCATGGTGACCTGTCGGGCCTGAACGCGGTTGTCATCGGGCGCTCCCACATCGTCGGTAAGCCGATGGCGCAGCTGCTGCTCGATGCGAACGCTACCGTCACCATCGCGCATAGCCGCACGAAGGACTTGCCCGAGATCGTGCGCCGTGCCGACATCGTGGTCGCCGCGGTGGGTCGCGCGGAGATGGTCAAGGCCGACTGGATCAAGCCCGGTGCGACAGTGATCGACGTGGGGATCAACCGGCTGATGCCCGCCGAGGGCGAGAGCAAGGGGCGGCTTGTGGGCGATGTCGACTTTGCCGGGGCAAGCGAGGTCGCAGGTGCGATTACTCCCGTGCCGGGCGGGGTTGGCCCGATGACCATCGCGGTGCTGCTGCGCAACACGCTGGTCGCGGCCTACGCGCATGCGGGCCTCGAAGCGCCGGAGGGACTATGATCGCCGGTCTGCGCCTGTTCGCCCTCACGTGCACGGCGCTCGCGCTGGTCGGCTGCGCTGCGGGCGGTCCACCGCGCACACCGCGCAAGATGATCGAGCAGGCATTGCGCGAGGCTCCCTACGCCGCGCAGCCCAGCCTGATCGTTGCGCGCGAGATCGAGTTCGCCCGCGCCGCCCGTGAAGACGGGCAGTGGACTGCGTTCCGTGCTTTCGCGACCGACGATGCGCTGCTGCACGGCCGCAATGGTCCGGTGCCGGCAAAGGCCGCGCTCGGGGGCCTGTCGGATCCCGAAAAGGCAGTGCAGTGGGCGCCGCGTGTGGTGATGATGAGCTGCGACGGCAAGACCGCCGTGAGCCAGGGGCGCTTCCTCGACCCCGACGGCAAGGTGGGGACCTTCGTCACCGTGTGGGAGCGCAATGGCTATTCGGACGACTACAAGTGGTCCTACGATGTGGGTGCGCATGACGTCCCGCAACCGCCGCGTAGGGAAGCGGAGGACGGCGTGCTGGTCGTCACCGCATACGACAATATCCAGGGGCTGGTCGCCGATTGCCCGGCGGCGGGCGAGCAAGTGCCGTCGCCAGAATTCGTCGCACCCCCGGCCGATGGTCGCTCCGGTGAGCAGATGTCTGCCGACGGAACCCTTCGCTGGCGCTGGGAACATCTTGCGGATGGCACCAGGCATGTCCGCGCAGATTACTATACCTCGGGCGCGTGGGAGAAAGTGTTCGACCAGAAGCTTCCCGTATCGCCCGAATGATTTGCCCGCTCGACCCCCAGACCTGCTGACAGGACCGCAGACCGCGCCATGCTCGAACTTTTCGTCTCTGCCTTCGTAACCTTCTTCGTGGTGGTGGACCCGCCCGGGTGCGCGCCGATCTATGCCGGCCTCACCCGCGATGCGAGCCGCGCGCAAACCGTTTCCATGGCGATCCGCGCGACGCTGATCGCGGGGTTGATCCTGCTGGTGTTCGGCCTGTTCGGGGAACAGTTGCTTCGCACGCTGGGGATCGAACTGGACAGTTTCCGCATCGCTGGCGGGATCATGCTGTTCATTATCGCCATCGAGATGGTGTTCGAAAAGCGTACCGAACGGCGGGAGGAACGCGCGGAGAAGATCAACGCCAATCCCGAGATCGAGGATGTTTCTGTGTTCCCTATGGCGATGCCGATGATGGCGGGGCCGGGCGCGATTGCGGCGATTATGCTGCTGATGAACCAGGCCAACGGGATCGAGGAAAGCGCGATCGTATTTGCGGCTGCCGGGGCGGTGCTGCTGCTGACCATGCTGGCGCTGATTGCTGCGGGTCCGCTGATGAAGCTGGTCGGCAACAAGATCGAGGCGGCGATTACGCGCCTGCTTGGCGTGCTCTTGGCAGCCTTCGCGGCACAATTCGTGATCGACGGGCTGCGCGGGACGCTGTTGGCTTAAGGGCAGACCTCGCACTTGGCCTTGGTTTTGATCGTGGGCCATCGGCCACCCACCTCCCCACCCGGCCACCATATCTTGGTGGCACCATTGGTGGCCGGGTGGGGAGGTGGGTGGACGGCTGCCGTCAAACAAAAATAACGAGGTGGGGCGGGAGGTTTGGCCCCAGATCCCTACTGCAGCGTTACCCGATCGTCGCTGCCGGGTTGCTGGCCGAAGAAATACATCAGCTGGACCAGCAGCTCGCACCGCGCCGCCAAGTCCGGCGCTTCGAGTAGCGCCTGTTTCGATGCGGCATCGAAGGGCGCGATCTGGCTGACTCCGTTGATGAGCGACTGGTCGTCGAGCGTGGCGACCGCATCCCAATCCACCGCATAGCCCTGCGCATCTGCGAAGCGGCGCGCCTCGCGCTCGAAGCCCGCACGCTCGATCCCGCTCAACACTTCGTCGCCATCCTCTGCGATCAGTTCTCCCTCGACCTGCCGGAAGGGCGTGGCGACATCGAGTTCGCGCAGGATGCGGAAGCGGCTCTCGCCATCGAGCACGACGTTATAGCGCCCGTCGTCCATCGCTTCGATCTCGTCGATCCGGCCCACGCAGCCAATATCGTAGAGCGGCGCGCCTTCCCGGTCGGTCTTGGGCTGGATCATCGCGATCCGCCGGTCTCGCGCGAGCGCATCGCTGACGAGTGCGCGATAGCGCGGCTCGAACATGTGGAGCGGCAGTTGCAGGCCGGGGAACAGGATCGCTCCTGTCAGCGGGAAGATCGAAAGGCGCAACGCAAGTCAGCCGAACAGGATCTTTGAGAGGCGGCGGCGGGTGGCGACCACCCAGGGGTCTTCCAGCCCGACAGCTTCGAATATCTGCAGCAGCTTGGTGCGGGCAGCACCTTCGTTCCACTCGCGATCGGCTTCGACCATGGCGAGCAGCTCGTCAGCCGCGGCATCGCGCTGACCCGCTGCGAAGGCCGCTTCGGCATAGGCATAGCGCGCGTCCATATCGCCGCCCTGTGCCTTCTCGCGCAGCGTGGCGAGTTCGCCCTCGTCCACCTTCTCGCCCGCAAGCTCGATGGCCGAACGCGCCTGCTTGATCGCAGGGTCTTCGGCCAGGGTCGCATCGAGGCTGTCGAGATGTTCGCGCGCCTTGTCGGCCTCGCCCAGCGCCACCATAGCGCGCACCAGCCCTGCGTGCGCTGCCGCATTGTCGGGCGCCATGTCGATCACTTGCGCAAAGATGCCCAGCGCCCGCTCGTTCTCGCCTTCTGCGAGCACGGCTTCCGCCATCTCGATAAACTGTGCGACGTCCTGCTGCGGCTGGTCGCCAGCGCCCTCGCCAATCGGGAGCTGCGCCAGGATCTGGTCGAGCGCCTGCTTCAGTTGGCTCTCGCTGCGCGCACTGGTGAGATCGGCGACCGGGCGCCCCTGGAACATCGCGTAGACCGTCGGGATCGACTGGACCTGGAACTGGCTGGCGATGAACTGCTCTTCATCGACATTGACTTTCTTCAGCACCACGCCCTTGTCGGCGTATTCCGCTGCAACCTTTTCCAGCACCGGGGTGAGCGCCTTACACGGGCCACACCACTCGGCCCAGAAATCGAGCACCACAAGGTTGGCCATCGACGGTTCGACGACATCCTTCTGGAAGCGTTCAACGGCTTTTTGTTCTTCGATATTGAGCCCCATGCTGGCCAAGTGCGGTCCCCTTGCAGACATAAAATGGATTCGGACGTGATGCCCCAATGTGGGCCTTCGAGGGGCGATGTGAAGGGTGTTAACGCAGGCGTGATTTTGCGCTTGCGGAGGCGGGCATGCGTTGCTACTTGCCCGCTTCCCGTTCCGGAGGGGCCACCGCGCCGACCGCCGGAAACGCCATGTGAGCGGGCGTAGCTCAGGGGTAGAGCACAACCTTGCCAAGGTTGGGGTCGGGCGTTCGAATCGCCTCGCCCGCTCCATTAAAACCATCGGAAATCAGGTCTTTTACCCGCCTCTGTGTAGAGGCCGATGGTGGCTATCTTGCAGAAACCGACCGGAACAAACGGCGAATTACAGGAAGTCCTCGTACAAATCCCGTACAGCATTCAATTCAGAAATTGATTTCGCAAGGCGTAATGGTTGCCCCACGATGCCGACAGACCTTGCAGCGCGATCGGCGCTCGATCTGGTCTATATCCAACGGCGCGCGGCGTGCGTGTAAATCCTGCCTCAGCAAAACGGCGTTCGCTTTGATCGTGCGACCGCATCCATTGCAGGTAATGCGCAGGTTGTAGCCCTGCCGAGCGAAATCGCTGATCGAATCGAGCCTGTGCCGAGCCATTGCTCAAATGGAACGGAGCAGGAACGTAGGTCAACTGCCGATACAGGTAGGTTCGCTGACGAGTGGTGTCCTCGATGGAGCTTTCCTACACGTGCCGATCGATGCAAATTGATTCGCATGAACACGATTGAAGAAAGAGCCGCCCGCATCCGTCGCCGTGCTAATCGCTGCGATGATCCACACATATCGATAATGCTCCATCGGCTTGCCGACGAAGCATCGAGCATTCGATTGCTTCCGTCCGGGTAGTTTACCCGATTGGAAAACCTTCCGGGTGTGCTACTCCGCTTTGAGGGCGAGGGGACGCCCAGAAGATATGTGAGGGGGAATTTCATGCTTCGGACGATAAGCGCATTCGTGCTTCTGAGCCTTGCCGCGCCTGTGATTGCGCAGGATGCCACACCGATTGCAGAGGATGAGTCCGCGACCGAGGCGGCAGCGGCAGCGCCGATGCCCCTGCAGGTTTACAAGCGCGAAGAGCGGCCAGGCATGGCCGAACTGCCGGCGAACACCGAATTAATCCTGCGAATGAACCAAGAGATTACTACCAAGGGCAAGACTTGGGACGAGGGCGATCAGTTCGATCTAAGTGTCGAAGAGGATGTAATGCTCGGCGAGTATATCGTCATCCCACGTGGCACACGCGCCGTCGGAAAGATCACCTGGCTGACCAGCAAAGGCATGTTCGGCAAGTCGGGCAAGATGGATATCGAGATCGAATATCTCGAACTGGGTGGTCGCCGCATCCCATTGAACGGGACGTACCGACAAGAAGGGGACGGTAACACCCTGGCTACTGTAGGTGGAGTGGTGCTGGTTCCAATCAGCGGGTTTTTCATCACCGGCAAGAGTGGGGTTATTCCAGAGGGTCGTGAGCTGAAAGCGTATACCGAGAATGCCATTCCCTTGGCGATAGAGGCGAGTGCTGTCACCGCACCCCGACGCGTCGAACTGGCAAAGCCTGTTGGAGTGAAAGCTGTCGCATCCTCCTCTGATGCGGAAGACACTTTTGCGGAAGACGTGATGACCGAAGAGACCATTTCTGACGAGCAGGAATGATCTGGCGAAGACCCGTGAGCTGGCGCGATATCGGGGCATTCGCGCTGGCCAGCACCTTCTGGGTATTCCTGTTGGCCCACCTGCCTTTTTGATACGGGCCTGAACTCGCTTCGACAGAGCACGCCCTTTCTCGTCCGTCGTTAACGAGCGGAGTCTATCTCCAATATCCCCGCACGTCCCCGGCCGGGGCGACTATGAAGCCCCATTCCAATCGCTCGGGATCTAGAACTCCGCCGCCAGCTCGATCTTCGCCCCGCGCGCACCGCATCTCGCACACACCAGGTGCCGCGAGACGTTTTCGAGCGAATGGCCAAGGCGGCGGTCGTGCACGTCGCGCATCAGGGTCAGAGCACGAACGCCGCGAAAATGCAGGCACCTGCGGCACCGGATGCGCAGCGTGGCGTCACACCGTGACAGATCGGCCAGCGATTCGGGTAACCGGGGCATGACCCCGATAGGAACGAACGTAGAACATCGGTCAATCGGATTTGCAGGCCGGCTGCCGATCGGCACTGCAGGTCAGCGCTTCGACCAGGGTTCCTCCGTAGGATCGATCCGCAGCGGACCATCCCACGGTCGGCAGAGTGTCTTCGCTTCATCCGGCGCGCCATGCTGCCACGCGGCGTAATCATCGGGCGACAGGATCACCGGCATCCTGGAATGCACCTCGGCCGCATCGCCTGCGGCATCGGTCATCACCATCGAGTAGCACTTGCCCCACTCGTCGCTGTCGCGCCAGATCCCTGCGACCGCAAACGCCTCTACATCGGGCACTGACAGCCACGTCCGGGTCATCGCGCCGCGCGGGCCCTGGGCTTCAGCCCACGCTGTCAGCGGGATCAGGCACCGCCGCTCGGCAAAACTGTATCGCCACATGAAGCTGTCGAGCTTGTCGGTGCGCGCATTGTTCACCGGCCTTGGTTTCAGGGCCTTTCCGGTGGTCTTGCTCTTGAGCGCCAGCGGGAAGCCCCACACCATCGGGACCAGCTGCCCGCCTGCGATCACTGCCCCGGTATAGCCGGGATAGACTTCCTCGGCGAAGTTCGCTCCACCTGCCCGCGCAGCATGAAACAGGTGAGCGATCTCGACCTGGCCCTTCGCCATCCGGTAGAGATTGCACATTGCACCTGCCCCGATCCTCTAACATTGGAGCGGGCAAACTTGGCCATCGTAGCGATTCGGTCAATGCCCCGGTAACGGCGCTTCCCTTGTGGCTATGCTTTCGCGCTCCAGTCCCAGCGCCCATTCCTGCCCTGCGAACAGCCGCACGGTGTTGTTCGAACAGGTCCGCACGTCTTCGTCGGGGACGACTACAAATCCCGGAAGTAGCTGCTCGTCGGAGGGCAACGCAGGTCGGTCATCCATGACGGGCACGGTACCGGATCGGTCAGCGCCTTGGGCGGAGTGATCGCCGGGGGCGGCTCGGGCTCCGATGCCCGCACCACCAGCGGGGCAGGACCGCACGCGGTTAGCAGCAATGAAACGCTCGGCATCAGCCAGAGCAAGAGCCTGTGCTTGTTCAACATCTCGGTCGGCCTCCTCAGCCAAGTCACGGTATCGATTTTCGTAACGGATGCGCTGCGCCGCTGCCTTTTGCGCGGCCAGTTTCTGCTCGATTTCCACGTCGGTGCGGAAGGTGGCGAATTCGCGCGCGGTGCGCTGCGCAGTCGGCTTCCAGCCCTTGATGTCGACCAAGCAAACCTTTCCGATCACCGGCAGGTCCGCGCACAGGCTCAGCCCTCCCACGCGCACGGTCTGGACGATGCAGAGAGCGACGACGATCAGGAACAGGGCGGCGATGATCGCGGCACGCAGGCCGGATACGGCGACGCGCGCGGTCGTCCACGGGGGCAGGGTCATCTCAGCGGTCCTCCACGGGCACCGGATCATCCGGCGTGTTGACAATCTCGGTTTCGATAGGTCGCTCGTCGCTTCGTGCGGTCGAGCCGAAGTAATAGTTGAACCCATTGGTCGCGAGGCCGAACAGAGCACCGAGGGCGAAGATGGCAGCGTCCTTGTTGTCGGCCTGCACGCGGCCCGACATCAGGAAGAACGCACCACCGGCAGCGAAGAACAGCGCCAGCAGCGCAAGAATGAACCGCGCGGTCGGCGGGGACAGGAAGCGCTGCCAGAAGGCCTGCCAGCGGCTCACGCCACCAAGCCCGGAAGGTAATGAACCCGGCCATGCCTGCGCACGGCGCGCAATTCCTGGTTGCGCATCCGGTGGCGCGAAAAGCTGACGTGAATCCAGCCATCCTCGCCGAATTCATAGATCAGCTGGTCGTAGTTGAGGTTGGCCTCCATCCAGCGGCACACCGCGAGGTTGGATTGCCCGCGCACGGTGAAGTCCGCCGCCTCGCCCTTGCAGTGCTGTGACGATCCGCTGCCGCCGATTGCACGGTTGAGGCGGGGGGAGCGGTAGCCGCTCGACACGATGACCGGCTCGCCGAAGTGCTCGCGCACCGGTTCCAGCACCTTGTCGCAGAGCAGCTTGAGCGCCCGCACCTCATCGGGACCCGGTTCGTTTCGGATGCCCTTGCGCTGCGCCGATTGGCTGCGCGTCATCTCATCCAGTGTGAAGTGGGCAGAAAGGTTCTTGCTCATCGCTCGTCGTCCTTTTCGTCGAGTTCCTGCGCCAGACGCTCCGCCTCGGGGTCGGGCTCTTCGGGCGTGCCGTCGCGGCGCAATCGGGTAATCTCGGGCGGCTCGTCGCCGCTCCGAGGTGTGATTTTCAGATAGCTTTCGGCAATCCCGATCAGTCCGGCGGTAACAAGCGAGGGCGCCACGCGCTGGACGTGGAGGATCAGCGCAGTGCCTCCCAGCGCGGTGACGCCGCCCACCAGCGCGGCAATCTCCAGCGAAGTGTCATCGGGCAGCAGGGCGCCCGCGAACAGGCAGAGCAACGGCGCACAACCCGCTGCGGTGACCACCGTACGAAGGTAGCCCTTCTTCGGACCGTCGAGCATCGTCAGCGCAAGCGAGCCGAACGCGATGCCCACCACTACAGCCCACCACTTGGGGGGAATTTCGCGCCATGGCATTACCCATGCGCTCCGCTCATCGTCAGCAACCACACGAGTCCGGCTCCGGGCAGCAGCAGCGCAAAGCCGGTGAGGAACGCAGCCCGCGCCTTTTCCGGGCCCGCCCGCAATGCGCGCCGATAAAGCCCGGTCAGTACGCCGATCATGAATATCGCGAGACCCAGGTTGACGATCGCAAGCCGCGTGTCGCGCGCAATGGCCCAACCTGCGTCGGGGAATATGTTCACGCTGGAGATCACCGCTCCACCGGCCACAAGCGCGCAGAACACCACGCTCGACAGATGGCGTTTCCACCCGTTCCGGCGGCGCACGACGGCCCATATCTCGATCCGGTGGCTCAGCATCATCGCGCAGGCGATCAGCACCAGAGCAACGCGCAAGGCCACGGCGATTGCGGCAAGAACGTCCATCACCGGTGCCTTTCTGCCAAGAAGTGATGGCAGCTCATCGCTCGTCGTATCCAAGATTATGGTGGACCCCGAAGGACCAGTTCTGGAGCGGGTACGGCTCGTTCAGCAGCAGGCCGAAGATGATCGCTGCATACTTCATCACACGTAGCCCATCATGTCGAAGCCGCCTGAGCCGTCCGGGACGTTAGAGAATATCTCCCCCTGCCAGTTGCCGCGCAGCTTCCACAGGTTAGGGATCGTGCCGGTGTGGCTAATCCCATCGAAATGAAGGCAGCTTTCCAGTATCAGTTCATTGTAGAAGTCCTGTGGGGTGCTCTTGGTCTGCACCGCGAGGGTGGAGTTATTGCCGGTAGCGACATTGAACGCGCGACGGGAAATGTCGCGTCCATTGCGCACGATCCACCTGCCGCCCCCGACGTAGAGGCTGGATGTGTTGGCCGCTGCGATGGGGCCGGTGTGACCTGGCCTTGCGTCGAAATCGACATCCAGCATTTCGACAGTCGCATTCGTAGGAATGGCAGATCCGAAAGCCTGAATATTTGCCGCACCACCCACGCGTAGTTTGCCACCGATAACGGTCAGTTTGTGGTGCCGCGTATAGTCCCTCGTGGTCTGTGGGTATTTGAGAAGAAGGCTGGCCGTATTTTCGAAATGGATGGCGTAGCGCGCGGAACTCGTACTGCTGCCTGAATAGCCGCCGGGGTCTTCGGCTATCGTGTTCTCCCAGATGAAGTGGGCGAGCAAGTTATTGCCAAAGACCTGTAAAATGGGCCGTGTCGCCCCCGGAGAATGGTTCCACTTGGTGCCAGGCCACCGAGCGATAAGTGAAACGTTGGGCGGCAGGAACAGGTTGCTCTCCAACCAAGGCTGCGAGAGATCGCCGGAATTTGGCACATCGACCAAAATCCCAATCTGATAATCGTCGGTCGCACGCACGCAGTTCGGGATGTACGAGGCTGTGCTGTCGGTCGGTTGCGGTACCTCAAGCAATGAATCGAGCGCTGCGCGTGGGGTGGTGTACGTGTTGGACGGGCCTGCCTCGATCATTTCAGCAAAACCGCGCAGGAGCGGATTGCTGACGGTCGCGTAAAGTTGGCCCCTGACACTGTTCTTGTTGATCCGCACCTCGCCCGCCGAAGGCTGGGCGAGCGAACTGCCGCCTGTGCCGGCGCCGAGGGCAGTGGCGTCATCGTATAACTCGACATAACCGCGAACCGGAAATCCTTGGGACCCGTCGGGGTCACCGCCAGGCAGTGAGGGCAGGCGATCGAGGTTGGTAAATTTGATCCGTTCTGGAAGGTTGGCGTAATTCGGGGTGGCGAGGCGAAAGTAGCCAACCTGGTCGCCGATCACTTCATCGAAGACATCCAGCAGGATTTCATCGGTGTAGAACTTCCAACCCGAGATCGACAGGTAGCGGTCTTTCGCGTGCTCCAGGACGAAGCGCTTGACGCGCACTTTCAATTCGTCCGGGAGGGCAGTCGAGGACGGGTCGAAAGGGCCGTTGGTTTCGTCGACTGCAAATTGCGCCCGGGCAAGCGAAGGCAAGTTGGCTTCCACAACGTCCGCCACTGACGCTTGCCAGAGGGAAGTTGGTACTATCGCCTTGTTATTCAGGCCCGTCGTTGCGAATGTGCCGCCGCTGAAGATATTGGTAGGCCACGGCGCCCCGTCACCAAAGTTGAGCGGCAGTTCGAGCGAGATATCGAGCGCGCCGGTCGGCGTAAGTGTTACGGTGTCCCGGCCAGTTCTGTCTTCCGCTGTCGTGGAGATACGGCAGACAATAGCGCCATTGGTCCCCGCTTCATCGTCCGCCTGCCACAGATCAGCGCGCAGTCGGTCCGCGTCACCGTCTGTATCGTCGTCGAACGCCCAATAAATGCGTTCGAAGTAGTAGGACTTGCTCGGATCGACATCTGCGCCGAACAGCCGAGGTTGGCCGACAACGTTCGCAAACACGGCGCTTGCCGTAGCCGGATTGGCCATCGGGCTGAGCTGCGCCGCCCATCCTGCCGCTGCGTTCGCCTGCGTCGTGGCAAGGTCGACCTTCGCCTGTCCCGCTGCCTCGATCTCCTCGATCACCGAAGCCGCAACTGCGTCCAGCGTAATCTGGAAGGTCGCGCCCCTGAAATCGCGGCCCGGTGCCGTGCAGTTGAGCATCACATCGGTCAGGAAGCGATAATCCGTCCCGCCCTCCGCATCGCCCAGCAGGTCGCCGAACAGCTCGAATTCGCCGGTATCGTCATCCACGCCTTCCAGCGTGGCCTTGTCGATCACGATCCGCAGGCCACCTTCGACGATGTGCAGCCCCTGCGCATCGGCCGCCACACCCGTGGCGAGCGTGAACTCGGGGGAACTGCCCGCCTCGAGGTACAGCGCCAGCGACAGCGCAAAGCCCGTCAGGTCGACGGGATTGCCGCCGCTATCCTTCACGGACACGGTTTCATCGAACGCAACGCCTTCGCGCGCGTAGAGCGTCGTCTTGGTCATCGATCCTCGCTGGAAATCAGGGTGCTTCAGGGTCGCCGGTGGTCGCGGGGCCGATCACACGCCGCGCAGTGATCGAATTTGGCCGCAGGTAACTCACGGCCACCTCGTAGGCGGTGTCGGGCTCCACGCCGGTGATCGTCTTGGTCTGGGTATTGCGGCCGTGATCGCCCGCAGGCGACCAGTTCGTGTCGCCGTCTTCACGATATTCGAAGCGGATGTACTGGGCGTAATCGTCGTCGACGATCTGCCCGGTGACGACCAGCGCGGGCAATCCGCCCACCAGCGTTCCTTCGACCGTCCAGTCGAGCTCGCCCGGGGCATTGCCGGTATTGGGCGGCGTTTGCTGGGGCGCTGCGCTGGTATCCGCCTGCTCGTCCACGGTCTCGTCCCAGTCGAACACGCTTACGGCAATCTCGCGCAGCGTGAACGTGTGGTGCCAGCGCGTATCGCGATCGAAGCTCTCGATGCGGAACACCTTGCGCGCGCCGTCGAAATGCCGGTCGCTCTTCCACCCGATCCAGTCGCCTTCCTCCAGGTGTGCGAAGCGCGGGCCCAGCGGGATCGTCGCCGTGGCGAGCAACCGCCCCAGCCGCCGCATGATTTCGCCCACGCGCTGCGCCTGCGTGCCGCTGGTCACATGTTTCAGCGCGGGCGAGGCGACGCGCGGGCCTCCATCAGCGATCAGGTCTGCCTGCACGCGCCGCGGCGGTGCGGTGTGCATCTTGTATTTCAGCGGCGGCGAGACGTAGCGCGGGAACACGCTGTTGATCCACTCCCGGTCGGCCTCTCCCCGGAAGTCCTCGTACTTCACCGCGGCCATGCTCAGCAGGTCGGCGTCGGTGATCTCCGCGGCGACCGCCTTGGCCTGCCCGGGCTCGACTTCGACCCCGCCATCCGCCTGCACGATCACCCCGGCCATCGCCGCGGCGAAGTAATTCTCGACCGTGATGAAATCCTCGTCGGCATCGATCAGACCGTTGAAGGTGTATCGCGGCTCGGTTCCGCCCGCGTCCAGGTCGACCTCTTCCGCGCAGACCACCGCTGCGGCAATGCTGCGTTCGGGTGGCGCTTCGGTGGCCGACAGCCCGCGCCCCAGCAGCAGCTGGTCCGGCTCGTCCACCCGATCGAGCGCGTAGATCCCGCGTTGGAACTGGTAACGGCACTCCGCGGCGTTCTGCGTCCATTCCCACGTGGTCGGGTCGTCCCACCGGTGGTCGCCCGATCCGCCCGTCACCGTCGAATCCTTGCTCGCCTGGTAACACTTCTTGCCGCGCAGCACCCACAAGAACTCCGGCCGGCCGGCGGTCCACACCGGGTTCGCCTGTTCGGGTACGTCCGCCTTGTAGGCCACCACCACCTTGCACACCCCGGCGCCGTTATCGTCGTTGGTATAATCGGTGTTGTCTGTGACGATGTCCGGCCATGTCTGGCTTGCCGTGCCCGGCATGAAATAGACTTCCAGCTGGCCGTTGAATCCGGCCACCGGTCCATCGCCGGTAAAACTGTAATAGCCGTCGCCTACGTAAAACCCTTCCAGCGCATCGCACTCGTGATCGGCCAGCGACCGCATCTGGACTTCCCAGTCAGTCTCGTTGGCACCACCAAAATTGAACGCGTAGTCGAGACTGCCTGCTGTTGCCGCGCGGCCGAACAGCACCTGCCGGAACACCTCGCCCACCTGCATGGCAAGCTCGGATGCCTGCCGTGTGGCCGGATCCGCGCGACCCGGACGCGCCAGCAAAGACGCCGCACTGCCGAGAAGGGAAAGCCCGCCACCAACGAGTGCTGCGGTCAGCGTTCCTCCCGAAATCAGCGTCGCGCCGACGATTGCGGCAGCTGCCGCCACCGCAGTGACCACCTTCACGATACGGCTCCCCGTGCACGCCAGGCAGCTACCATTCGCGAACGTGGCAACCGCGCGAGCCCAGCTTCACCCGGCGCTACCAGCATCTGCCCCTCCACGAGCATCAGGTGGAAGCCTGTTTCTTCGTCCACCACCCCGGCAATATCGCCGAACTGCGCTTCGTGCGGGGCAATACGCGCGAACCGCGCATCCGTGGCCGCTTCGATCCCGCCGAGCGTGGCTATCGCCCGTTTCGCGCTGCGCTCGTCATGCCAGCGCACCCCGATCTCGGGATGCGAACCGAACTGCGCCGCCACCGCCCCCATGGTGAAGCTGACACAGTCGTTCCCGTCGAAATCGTGCGCCATCGCAGCGCGCGCCTCTATAAAGGCGATCAGGGCCTTGCGATCGCGGCGCACGGGCACACCCATCGTCACTGTCCGCCCCGCGCCAGCGCAGTCCCGGCCCGGGCGGGCTTCTCTCCCCCCCAGTACAGCACCAGCTCGCCCGCATAGGTCACCGCCTTCATCGAACCATCGTCGGGCTCGATCAGGCGCTGGTCCGCATTCGAACGCATGCGCCCCGTCCGCCGGCCGAGCCCGCGCGCGGCACTCTCGATCTCCAGCGTAATCGTCGCCGTCCCGCCCGCGGTCTCTTCCACCGGCACCCGGTCGATCCGACCCCGGCGGTGGACCCAGTGATCCAGCAGCGTGCGCCCGCTGGCATCGAAGACCAGCGTGTAGAGCGCGACCGGGGCCCCGCGCAGCTCGGGCGCGTCGAGCAGCTGCAGCACCTCGGGGTCGAGTCCTGACAGGGTCAGCGTGATGTTCTGCGCCGTCCCGCCCAATGTGCCGCTGGCGGTGACGCCCATCTCGCGGTTTGAAAGCCCGGTATAGTCCTCACCCAGCAACTGCAGGATGCCTTCACCCGTCCATACCCGCACGGGTTCGTCCAGCACGATCTCCAGCGCCGCGCCGACCTGCGCGGTGTTGGCCTCGATCGCGGCCTGTGCAGCCGTCGCGATCTCCTTCACGGGCGCAGGTCCTGCAGCGCAGCGAACTTGCCTCCGATGCGATCCCCGCTTTCATCCGATATCCCGAAATCGATTGATCCCGGCTTTGCGCGCATCACACAACTGGGCCGGTCCAGGTGCGCCACCGCACCTTCCGGGACCAGTTCAGGCACTGCGGGCTCGATCGTCACCGTAATCTCGCCCGTGGCATCGGCCTTGCCGCCCACTTCCACGCGCACCATGTGGCGCCGTTCGAACGTCCCGGCATCGGCCCCCTCGGCATCCCAGCGGAACCCGCAATAGTCGCGCGGGTTCAGCCGCAGTCCTGCAGGCAGGCCGGTCAGCGTCAGCTGCGCCTCCCCGTTCGCATCGATCGTCTGGCTCCAGTCCGTCGCCGATCCGTCGAACGCCGACCCGTCGGGCCGGGTCATCGTCCGGAAACCGCTGCCATGCGCGCGCGGATAGATGCGCAGCCGGTCCCAGGCGAGGAAGGGGATGGCCTGCCCGCGCAGCCTGCCGAGGAAGGAGGACCATTCATCCTCCAGCTCGGCCGTGGCCGCCCGGCTGAGGCTGAACTCGGCCTCCCACAGCGGGGCCCCCAGGGAAATCCCGCCCAGCCTGCCGCTGCGTTCCGGCGCAGAGGCATCGAACCGCGCCAGTTCGAAGCGGGATTTCGCAACCCCGCGCAACGGCATCGTCAGCAACAGCATGGTCAACCCGTCGCAAAGGCGGCGCCATGCGTCCGCGGGTTGAGATCGATGGCCGCCTTCACCCCGTCGGCTGCGCCCTGTGCCGCAATCCCGGGCGCCTTGCGATCGATCCGCTGGTCGACCTCCATGTCGAACATGTCGGTGAAGCCGAGCAGCCGCACATCGACCCCCACCTGTGTCGACCCGCCGCCCGCAGGCTCGCCCTTGCGCACGTCCAGGATTTCACTCTGGCTGACCCGCGCTACCGGCGTGCCGTTCAAAGAGAGGATGTTCTGGTCGATCCCGGCAAAGCCGCGCACGCGAAAACTGCCGCCCGATGCGAAACCGGGAAGGGAATTGGTCGTCCCGGGGGAGTGCGAATGGATTCCCGCCCTGGCGGAGCCGCCGCCGGAGGACACAGCGGGCGCCACGAGCCCCAGGACCTGGCCGAGCGCACCCAGCAACCCGCCGCCCTTGCTGTCGAACACCATGTTCGCCAGGCTATCGGCCAGCTTGTCCAGCACCTTGGCCAGCGCATTGAAGCTGCTTTCGCGCATCCGGTCCCGAAACCAGTCCCAGAAATTGCCGTTCATCGCGGCGTACAACCCGCCCCGGAACGCATCACGATACGATCCCTGCAGGTAGGCACGCGATCGGTCCGCAGCCTCCCTTTGCGCCTGCTCCAACGCATCGGTGGCGTTCATGCGCTCGCTGTCCGCCAGTTCCTTGGCCCGCGCCAGCACCCGCTCGTTCTCGCGCATCGAATCGGCCAGCGCGCGGTCGCCGCGCAGCTCGGCCAGCTCGATCTGGTGCGCGGCCTGCTGCGCCGCCAGGCGCCGTTCGACCGCATCCGCGCGTGCCTCTTCCAGCGCCTTCAGGTCCTGCGCCGCCTGGTTCTCCGCTTCGGCCAGCGTTGCAGTCCTGTCTTTCAGCTCCGCGATGCGGTTCTGGAGAAACTCCTCGTCTTCCAGCGCCTGCAGGTGCGCGTAATCTTCGCGGATCCGCGCAAGCTGGATATCGAAACTGCGCTGGCTGTCTGCAAATTCGCGGGCGCGCGTCTCGGCACGCGCCTGGTCGAGATCGAGCATGTCCCGCTCAGCCGCCGCCTTCGCGAGCACGGTTGAAAGCCCGGCACGCTCATACTGTTCGACCATCCGCTTCAGCTCGCGTTCGCGTTCGAGCGAACGTAGCCTGTCCTCGTCGCCACGTTCCCGCGCCACCGCGATCTGGTGATCCAGTTCCAGCAGCGCGCGCCGCTCTTCCAGTTCCTTCGCGCTCGGCCCGGTCGCACCCCGACCGCTCCCACGAGAAACTTTCGGCACCGAGATATCCGGCGTGCGACGCCAGGGTTCGGTCGATTGGTAATCTCCTAGCTCCAGAAGTTCGTTGGTGTAGATTGTCTTGCCGCTAAGCGTCTTCGAAACGTGGGGCCCGTTTTCCTCGCCTCGGACCGCAGCGTTCGCCTGCGCCGCGCGAGCTTCCATCAGGCCAAGCCGCACCAGCGTCCCCTCGATCCAGCTCCACAGGTTCTGGAAAATAGGGAACAGGTCGGCCACCACGCGCGCCACCGTATTGCCCGCCGCTTCCCATGCGCCCGCCCAGTCGCCCGACAGCAGGTTCGCGACGATCTCCACCATGCCGCTGGTCGCGTCGACCACCGCGGTGATCAGGGTGATGAGGATGTTGAAAGCGCCGATTACCGCCGAACCGGCAATGGTCACCAGCGCTTCAACCAGGTCACCGAGCAGGCCGATGATAAAGCCGAGGAATTGCCCGATCGGGCTTTGCGAGAACTCGTTGAATGCCGCGCGCGCCCGGGCAACAGAATCGCTCACCGCGTCGAACAGGCGCGCAAGGCTGGGTCCCAAGGTCTCCTGCGCGATTTGCCAGACGTTTTTCAGCCCGTCGATGATCCGGTCCGCGAATAGCAGGATCAGTCCGACAACCGCGCCGATAGGGCCTGTGAGGCCGACGAAGCCAAGCGCGAGCCTGCCGAGGAGGGGCAGCAACTGCGATGCGAACACCCCCGCGAATTTGCCACCCACCACTAACAGCGTACCGAGAGGGTTGATCAGCGCCGAGAGCGCAAGAAACACAGGCCCCAGCCCGACGAGGAACAGCGGCAGGATCGCCACCGCCAGCGTGGTCAGCACCATCAGCACGGGGCCCAGCGCGGCAGCGATACCCAGTGCGATCACGCCGAACTTGAATAACATCGGATTGGCGCGGGCGAATCCTTCGACGAACCCTGTGAGTTTTTCTATTGCGGAGGCCAGCCAGTCGATGATCCCGGTGGCGGCGATGGCCTGCCAGAACTTGTCGAAAGCTTTTCCGAGATCTCTTAAGGCGACATGAAGGCGTATCCACCGTTCGATATCCTCTTCGTCGAAGACGTTGGCCTGTTTGCCAAGTTCCTCGAACAAGCGGCCATCCTCCGCCAGCAGAGGGATCAGCGCCGAACCTTCATCGGCAATCGCCTCTAGGAAGAAGGTCATCTCCTGCTGGCTGACATTCGCGCGATCGAGCGTGTTGTAATACAGCTGCAACGCATCGGGCCCGCTCAGGCCTCGGAACATCTCGGCCGTCACACCCACCCGCGGCGCCACGTCTTCGAAAAACTCTTTCAGCTCCCCACCGCCGGTCGCGAAATAGTCGCCGACCTTGTCGAGCGTGTCTTTCGAGATATCGGCGAACTTCTCCATCGACATTCCGACTTCGACATTCGCTGCGTGAGCGCGACGTTGAAAGCTTTCGAGGCTGTCGCTCGCAATACCCGCGGCGACCTTGATCTCTTTCGCGTCGTTGGAAAACATCACCGCGCGCGCTGTAAAAGCCGCACCCATGCCTGCAATCGGCAGGGTGAGCGCCTTCGTCATCTGCTTGCCGACCGACGCGAAATCGTCTGCCACTTGCCGCGCTCGGTCGATCAACCTGCCAAAACCATTGTCGATCTGGCGCGTACCACGCTCGAAATCGTCCAGGTCCCACGTCAGCGCCGCATGCAGGTCGGCGATGCGGTTATTGCCTGCCATTCAAGTGCTCCAACGGGTTGCGCCCCGCGCGGCACAGCCGGGCGGGGGATACATGGTCTGTTTTGTCAATCGCGGCGCAGCGGCGCGGGATCAGTCTTTCAGGCGGATGCCGATGCGGTGTACCCGATTACTCTTGATTTTCGTGAACCCGAGCTTGTGCAGGTGCTCGCCGAACTTCCGGATCGCAAGCGGGATTTCGTCCCGTTCCTCGCACCAGTCCCGGTAATCGTCATACAGGACGCCGCTTTCCTCCCGCGCGTCCGCTACAAGGTCGCAGCGTTCATGCAGCCACCCGCGCACCAGCGGGCATATTTCATCGGCGCAGAAAGTAAGCGCCAGTGGCCTGTCCTTGTCTACCTCGGGCAGGCCCAGTTGCTCCCACAGTCCGCGCGCGGTCTTCCGCCCGTAGACGTAGCGCGCCTCGCGTACGAGACCCAGCTTCACCCGCATCCGTTCAATATCGTCCGGCGCATCCAGCGGCAGCGGGTCCTCTGCCTCGTCGGCCTGGTCGTTCGCCCCCATTAGATAAGCGCCTGTCCGGCGCAGCGTCGGCAGCACCTCCTGCGTCACCCACTTGCGAAAACGCTTTGCCTCCGGTTTGCGGCTGCGGAAGATCAGCGCATAAACGCCGCTCTCCGAAACGATGCTTTGGGACTGTTCCCTCCCTATGGCGTCGGTAATACCGACGGCATCTCTCTCATCATCTTCCAATTTGCTGATCGCATCGCGGTGGCTGGCGATACCGAGACAACCGCAAACGTCCTGTGCCACGAACCACGGCGCGCCGCCGCGATCCATCACGCGGACCGACTTTTCCTCAAACCCGAAGCTCACCGCGTTCATGCCGCACCTCGCGCCGAATGCACGGAGAGAAGTGCGCCCGCATCCTCCACCGCAGTCTCAATTCCGCCCAGCGCGAGGGCGATACCCGGTGCCAGATCGTCCATATTGCGCATCATCCACAGCAGCGCACCGATCTGGTCGAGCCGCGTTCGAACGCCGTCCACCATGTCGATCCCTCGCGCCGAGGGGGAAATTTCGCTCAAGAATCCACTTGGCCGCTCGTTCAGCGGCACGCTAAGCCTGTAATCAGCCCGAGGCATTGGGACACTCCTTTGCCGATGGTTAGGCCCGGTGTCGGAAGTGACAGCTTCCGCCCGGGCTGATTACCTGATAACAGTTATCCTTGTGTCGTCAATATCTGATAACAACAAAGGCCCGCGCCGTGGTCGCCCGAAGGTGAATTCCACTTTCATTGGCGTGCGCTTACCGCCAGACCAGCTCGCCGAGCTAGATGATTGGCGTTCAGCTCAACCAGATAACCCCGGGCGCCCTGAGGCCATCCGCCGTATCCTGGCTGACTACCTCGATTAGGGAACTGGCAACATCCTGCTGGTCACGGCGGCGGCCTGAGCTTCGATCAGGTACACGAACAACGGGATACTCGCCCACCCGACGCAAAGAACGCCAAGGGCGGCCGGTTTGAACAGCCCGTCTTCCTTGCGAAGATGCGGCGAATGGCTCAGCTCCATCAATTTCACCGCCAACATAACGCAGGCCAGCCAACCAAGTATCTGCAGCATATAGTAACCTCCCCGCCGTCATCCTACGCGGCGGCGGGCGGTTGTCCAGTCTCGGCGGACCGCTTCTGCCGCCGATTCGCGACCATGTTCATCGCGTTCAGCGTGGCAACCACGGACAACGCCTCATCTCGCACCTCGCGCGGCGTCGGCTCGCGTTTCGCGGCCTGGTTATTCCGCCCTGTCAGGTCTTCGAACGCGGGGAACTTGTCCGGCGCGTGGTACGAATAATAGGTCAGGTGCGCCGTCAGCCAGCCCACCTGGGCCATGATCGTATGCTCCCGATCGCGGCGTCGGCGATACGCCTGGATGGCAAGGATTACTCCGCGCGGCGTTTGTTGCCAGAAGCTTTCTGGCGGGTACCCCGCTTCGCACCAGAGCCGGAAGACTTCGTCCCAGTCCCAGCCTTTTCCGCCCGACGCTGTTGGCGATTGCCCGCCGGGGCCGGGGCGTTTCCCAAATCGCCGTCGGCCATCTCGGGAACGTCGAGACCCTGAAGCGCCTCGATCACCGCGGCGAACAACGCCTGTCGTGCTTCGGCACCGTGCTGGCCCATCGCCACCTCGACCACGAAGTCTTGCGTGATGCTGTGGTGATTGATTTTCAGCGCGCCATAGACCAGCGCACATAGGTGGCGGAGCTGCGGGTGCTGGCCGGTCTTGAGCGCTTGCGCGAGCTGCGGCGCCCAGTCGAGCATCGACTGATCCAGCACTCCCTCGGCCTCCAGCAGGGCCATGTTGTTGATCGTCAGCCGGTAGACCGAGCCCTCCAGCAGGAACTCGGCCTCACCTGTGAATTGCGCCGCGCTGCTCATTACGCCGCGTCCGCCTCGGTTATGGTATTCACGATGCCAGTGAGAGTGGCGGTGCGCTCACCACCCATCGACCCGTCGTCAGGTTCGAACGTCAAAATCTGGATCGTGCCCGAGCCCTCGCGTAAGGTTCCGTCCTCCTTCACGACGACGACCTTGAAGGGGCGATCTTCCTTGCTGAGCTTGTGCTCTTCGATCAGCAGTTCGTCAGGCCCGCCGGGTTCATAGCCGATCACCGCAGTCAGTTCGGGGTATTCACCCATGCCGACCTTGTGCCGCTTCACGCCGCCGTCGGCCTGATTGGTCACCTCGGCCTTCTCGAACCGGATTTTCGGCATCGAGACCCGTTTAAGGTTGAGGATTTCGGTCAGCACGTCGGAGCTATTGGTTAAATGTAGCTCGAGCCCGCCAGTATTAACAACACCATCGCCATCGGCCATGTCGACTTCCTTTCGCTTCAGGTTTTTGTAGTAATTTCCATGTCGAGGATACGGCGGTGGATCGTCAGGTCACCCAGCGCCTCGACTCCGCCGTTGCGCGGGCCGGCAAAGATAATTCCACGCTGGAAACGCACGCCCGCGATACTTGCTTCGGGCTCAGCCTCCAGTTCGTCCGCAATCGCTTCGGCGAGAAGCAGAGTGCTGTCGGCATTCAGCCCAAAGACCTCGTACCTAAACAATCCCTTCCGCGTCCCTTGGCGGCGACTTTGGTTGTAAATCCTGCCTGGCTCCACGACGGTCTGCACCACCGCCGGAAAGGCGCTGACATTGTTGCTCTTGCGCTCACCGATATCGATCGCCGCTTCACCGCCGACCGTGCCAGCGAGGTCCGATACGGCTTCCGCAGCGCGCAGCCTCTGCCGCAGTGCGAACTCCACCACACCGTCCATCTAGATCGCTCCGGTCATATCCTCGCCCACACGCTTGCCCAGCGCGGTGAAGACGAGGTCGATATTCCTGTACACCGCCGGGGTGAGGAACGGCGATCCACGAGAGAAGACCGTCCCGAATTCTTCGAAGTGGCCCCAGAAGACCCCGTCGCCGCCTGCATCGAGCACACCCACGGACACGCTCTGCCCGTCGGTCTCGCCTGTAAATGCGAAGGTCGGCGCGACCAGGATGCTCGCTTCCAACCGGCCCGTGCGTTTCCGCACGAGCCGCCGCGCGTCTTCGGCAATCGGCTCCAGCACCTCGGCGGCATGGGTGCCGATGCGCCGATCGTTCACCGGACGCACGGCATCGGCCAGCTTGCGACGGGCTTCATCGATCCCGTCGAGAGCGAAGCCGATCATTCAGCCCTTCGACCTGTCCGCTGCCACGACGCGCTGAGCGGGGGCGGTCTTCGCCTCTTCGGCCAGCTTCACCACACCTCCCGCGATATCGCCCCTGGGGCGTGGGTGGACATAGGTGTCACCCTTGGCCTTGGCGAACTTGTCTCCATAGCTGTTCTGGTGCGGGCGCAGCGCCTCGACCGTCACGTTGCGCGGATCCTTTTCCGCCTGCTTCTTGCCAGCCATCATTCAGCCCTTTCTTATCATCGTGATATCGCGTTCGCCGCGCCCCCAGGGGACGTTGCCGGTCACATTCCAGGTCGCGCCGTCCATCTCGGCGATGTGTTCGGCGGTCACCGCCTTCGTCCGCGCCGTTGCAGGCACGCGTGCGGTCGCGGTCGCCTCCGAGCTTTCCGCAGCGGCCTGCCGACGTTCGCTGCCCTTGCCGAAATTGACCTGCGCCATCGCGGTCGCAATCACATCGCCACCGCCGGGCACCATCTCGCCCGTGGCGCTCTTGGTCGGACCGTTGGACCTGAACACGATCTTGCGATCGCGGCGACCGGCGGGCGTAAACATCTCAGATCACCGGCATGCGGAACGGACGACACAATGCGGTGACGCCCAGCGGCACTTCACCAGATGCAGCACCCGATACCACCGCCTCGCGGTTGAGGAACAGGTGACCCAGCATAAGCCGGACTGCCGAGAGCAGGGCAGGCGGCGCCTCGCCCTCGGCATAACCGGCATCGAATGTGATCGTCACCTCGCCCGCAACGCCGGTCGGCCATTCGCTGCCGACCAGTGGCAGCACGCGGCCATCCACCTTCACGCGGAAGGCCTCCGGATCGCCCGCCACCTCATCGCCAGCGCTATTGCGCCAGCTAATGGCGGTAATCTGCGTGACCGGGCGAATGGAAAGCCGCACATGGTCGATGGACCTCGTCGGCAGGCCTTCGGCCTGCCATGTCAGCCCGGTAACCGGCCCCAGCTTGGTGCCGCAGTGCCGCTCCACGAGCTCGATCGCCGCGTCGCGCAGTGCCGCGACCAGCTGGTCGAACTCGTCATCCTCGGCATCCAGCGACAAGTGCGCCTTGCAGTCGTCGAGCGGCAGGATGTCGTCCCCATACCCATCGGGCATGGGGACGTGACCGAGCTCGAACAGCATGGCGCGTCAGGTCGGCCGCTTAAGCCTGATCTGCTTCGGGCTGCACATCACCATGGCCGAGCAGCGCGATCGCGGCGATCGGTGTGGCCGTGCCGTGGGTGCCGCTGAAATCGGCGAGTAGCTTCAGGTAGCGCTTCCCGCCCTTGTAGCCGAACCGATACGCGGCGGCCGTCGCGTGGGCGGAAGTCAGCGCCTTGACGATCCCGCCGCTCCCGACGCTATCCACGCCCAGCAGGTCGTCCACGTCAACGGCTGTGTAGGTCGAATCGTCGTCTGAATGCGTCAGTTTGAACTCGATCTTGTTCGTGCCGCTGAACGTGATGCCGCCCGCGCCGATCGCCAGCACGATTTCGGCGGCGTTGTAGCCGAGCAGGTCGATGGCGGGCGGGGTGTTGTCGGCGTCGAGAGCGGCTGCCGCGATGGCCACCGCGACCGAAAGGCCGGAGTGCATGTCCTTCATGATCGTATCTCCTTGGGTCAGTCATGCGGAGCCGGGCTTCACCCGCCTCTCTTACCCCGTCACCGCGATGGCGGGGAAAGAGAGGGTGCCGGAAAACCGGCACCCCCGTTCGTGATGGTCGCTATCGCGATCAGGTCGAACACTTCAGAAGCTTGATCGCTTCGAAGTTGACCACGCCGCCGCCCACGCGCTTGGTGGTGTAGAAGTGGACGTAGGGTTTGTTGGTGTAGGGGTCGCGAAGAACCCGCACGCCGGTCCGGTCGGTGATCAGGTAGCCGCGCTGGAAATTGCCGAACGCCATCGGGAAAGTGTTCGAGCCCAGCGCGTCGATGTTGTCGTCGGTGACCACCGGCTTGCCCAGAATGGTGCCCGGCGCATCGACCGTGGGCGGAGCCCACAGGTAGTTGTCCTGGCCGTCCTTGAACTTGCGCACCGTGCCCAACACCGCGTCGCTGGTCAGGAAGTTGGCGCCGTTCCGGTACCCGGCCTTCAGCGAATAGTAGAGGTCGATGATCGCATCGGCCGGGTCCGAGGCGGCGAAGGCCGCAGCCGCACCGGTTTTCACGAAGCCGAGCTTGCCCCAGGCATAGCTCGAATTCGCGACCTTGGTGTAGGAGTTGATGCCCTTCGGCTTCTTGATCCCGTCACCGTTCCAGAACGCCGCGCCTTCCTGCTCGGCGAACTCGATCGAGACCTCGTCTGCCAGCCACGCTTCGACGTCGAACGCGGCATCGTCCAGCGCGCGCTGGGTCGCTGCCGGGTTGGCGTAGATCTCGCCGCTGTTGATCAGGATCTTCGACAGGGTGGGGGTGGCCGTTTCGGGTCGCTCCTCCTCTTCGCCGACCCAGCCCGAGCCGGCTCCGCCGAGGCTGACCAGCTTGGAGTATTCGTCGGTGCCGACCGAGATCACCCTCGACAGGCTGCGGATGGCGGAGACGGTGCCGAGCACGCGATCGATGCCCTGCTCCATCTCTTCCGGCACCAGGTAGCCGCCATCGGGATCGCTCTGGGTAGTGAGGCCCGCGTTGACCTCGAGCTCGCGCATTCCCGCGTCCGGCTCGCGCCCGCGGCGAAACCAGCTGTTGAACGCGCCGGTGTGCTCGCTCACGGCCGCGCTGGGGGCATCGCCCGAACCGCCACCGGCGCGCAAGCCAGCGATGGTTTCCTGCTGCGCCTCGACAAGGTTGGTCAGCTCGGTAACCGAGTTGTTGATCCGCTCGACGTGCTCGTTGGTCACCACGTCGTCACGGCCACGTTCCAGCTCGGTCAGGCGTTCATCGTTCTTTTCGCGGAAGGCGGCGAACGCGCGGTTCAGCTCCTCGAGCGTATCACGCAGGTTGGAGGGGTTTGATTCCGCGCGAGCCGCAACCAAGCCGCGAGCACGCGGAGGACAGGCGAGCGCCGTCGAAGCCGCAAGTGCGGCCGTCCCGATCTTCTTTTTCATTGTCTGCCTCGTCAGTTCTTAAGGGTGTTGATCAGGCCGCGAAGGCCTGCGTGGATGTCGCCTGCATCGCGCTCCGGCGGCGGGGTGGTGGTTGCATCGCGCGGGCCACCGAGCGCGGCGATCATCTGTGTGCGATCGCTGCGCGAAAATCCGGCCCGGGCCAGTGCCGCCTCGGTCTGGCGGCGGGCCATCAGGCTCTTGTCCATCGAATTGTCGGGCCCGTCCTTCAGCTGAAGGCCTTCGTCGACCGTGTCGGCGAAACCGAGCTCGACCGCTTGGCTGGGGCCCATGAAGGTCTCGGTGTCCATCAGCCGGACGATCTCGGCCCGCTCGGTCGTCGTCCGGGCCTCGTAGATATCCGCCAGCGCGCCGTCGAAGCCGTCGAAAAGGCCGGCCGCGTCACGCATGTCGTGCCGATTGCCGATCACCACGCCCCAGGCATTGTGGATCATCAGGAAGCTGCCCAGCCCCATGTTGATCGTGTCGCCCGCCATCGCGATGATCGAGGCGGCACTCGCGGCGAGGCCCATCACGTTAACGGTCACCTTAGCCGGGTGCTCGCGCAGAAGGTTGTAGATCGCGATCCCTTCGAACATGTCGCCGCCGGGAGAATTGATGTTCACGGTCACGTCGTTCTTGCCGATCGACCGGAGCGCCGCCGCGGCCCGCGCTGCGGTGAAGCCTCCACCCGTCCACCAGTCTTCGCCGATCACGTCGTAGATGCTGATCGTGTTCGGCTCGTCGGCCTCTGCCCCGTGCGGGCGCTCGGCCCAGCGTGCCAGCACATCGCTCGGCGCGTCCCACTGGAAGTTATTCGGCTTCGCCGGAACTTTTGCCTGCGGCAGTTTACGGATTGTCATTGGTACTTCCTGTGCTGCTCCCGGCGGTGTTCGGTGGGTCGTAGTAGACACCGCCGTTCCCATCCTCGCGCGGGTTCATATCTTCCTTGGCGCGGACTTCATCGGGGCTCATGACGCCCCACTGCAGGGCTTTCGTGTGGCCTTCCCAGCGTGTCTTCAGGTCGCCGCGGACCAGGGCATTCCGGTTGAACCGCGCGTAGACATCGCGGTCGCGCACCGGGTCGAGGCAGTCCGTAGTTAACGCCTCCTCCCACATGGTCAGGTGGTCCTCGAGGGTGTAAGTCACGAAGCCCTGCGCTTGCGCCTCGATCCCGCTGCCCCAGCTGGTCGATTTCTCGGTGTCGCCGATCATGTGCGGCGGTACGCCGAAGAACATCGCGATGTCGCTGCGCGAGAACTTGCGCGCTTCCAACCACTGCGCGTCTTCTGAATTCAGCGCGAGCTGCTGGAACTCCAGCCCGTCCTCTAGCAGTACAACCTTGCCCTCGCGGTTGCCGCCTGCGCGAAACTCGTCGAACTCACCCTTCAGCCGCGCGGCCTGTTCCTCGGTCAGCGTCTTGCCCGCGGGCATCTTCAATGCGCCCGAAACGTTCGCGCCGTTGCGAAATACCGTGCTGCCGTGATGCTCCATCGCGATCGACGCGCCGATGGCCTCGCGTGCGTAGCCGATGACCGACAGGCCAGAATATCCGTTCAAAGTCAGCCCGCACAGGTGCAGGATCTCGTCCTGCTGAAACAACACCCGCGACCCGTCCTTGCGGGTGAACAGGTATTCCAGCGCCATGTCGTCCCGCTGTCGCTCCTTCATCCGCCCAGGGTGAAGCGGCGTCAGCCCGATTACTCGCCCGCCGACGCCACGCGTTTTCAACGCATATCCGTTACCGCGAAGCAGCACGTGCGCCTGCATCATCCGTTTGAACTGGGCTGGCTTTTGCCAGCGGTTCGGACGGCGGTGAAACACCTCCCACAGTGAATGGTCGGTCACATCGACCCGCGTGCGATCGTCGATGCGGCGCTTGATGCCAATCGGCATGTTCGCCACCGCCCCGGAGATGATCCGCACGCAGGCGTAGACCGCTGCGACCCGCATCGCGGTATCGTCCGTCACTGCCTGCCCGGCATTCGACATATTGCCGTGCCGCAGCGCGCGTTCGAGGTCTTCCGGACCTGAAATTGTGATCAGCTCGCCAGTCATCGCGCGGGGCGCTGCGTGCGCCGCGGCCGCTTCCAGGCTGAACAGCCGACGAAGGAAACCCATCTGCCAGACCTAAACCGTCAATAGCCCGCGTTCGCGGTAAGGCGAGGCACTGTTGCCCGCCGCCTCCGGGTTCAGTTCGAGCAGCTTGGTCGCGTTCATGCCTGCCATCAGTGGGTCGATCTTCGCGTCGCCGGAGGAATACTTCACCAGCATCACCGATTGCCGTCCCACTTCCTCCTTCGCGTTCGAGACACACCAGGCCATCATCCGCGATCCATCGTGGACCGCCTGGCCGAACTTCAACTTGCGGGCGAGGCCCACGATCGCGGACATCAGCCGGAAGCCCTGCGACAGGCCAACGAGCTGTTCCGCGTCGATTCCGATATTGACCAGTTCGTCGGTCAGGTCGCTCACGCCCTGCGGGTCCAACCCGATCGCGCCGCGTTCCGGCAGCAGGCCGCTGTCCTTCACCTCTCGCACCAGGTCGACAATCTCCGCGATGTCCTGCGGCAGCTCATAATCGTCGTCGGCCGGCACTACGTCCTTGCAAATGACCAGGTCGCCGTCCGCTTCGAAATCTTTCAGCAGCGGCGCGATCTGCTTGCGTCGCTCCAGCACCTCGGGCCATGCCCAGGCCTTGAACAGGTACAGCCAGCGGTTCGTGCCCCGCTCGCGCCCACCCACGCACACGCCGTAAAGATCGTCCATCCCGCCGCCGTCGATGCCGATCACCAGCACTTCGCAGCGCGCGATCATCGCCTCCAGCGTCAGCGTCCTGTCCGCCGCGGCGTCCCAGTAATCACCGCCTCGCCACCGGTCGCGGCGAAGCCGCAGGCCGATCTCGACGTTCAGGTTCTTCGCGAGGAAGATCTGTAGGTCTTCGCCATCACCGCGCTGAGCCTTGGCCAGCTCGCTTTCCAGGTACTGGGTCGAGACCGATCGGCCGAGATGCGGGTTGGTGACGTGGAAGTGCTTCGGGTCGAGGTAAGCCTCGCCCTCCAGCATCTCTTCCGGCCACTCGTACAGCGCGCCCAGCGTTTCGGGGTCGGCGATGACCCCGTCGCGCACGTCGCGGAAATATTCCAGCTCGCTCTTGAACACGCCAGCGGGCGGTTCGTCGCTATGCGTCGTCACGAACAGCACGAAGCCTTCCGGCCGGGCTGCAAGCCCGCCCAGTGCCTCGCGCAGCATCGCCGCGCTTTTCGGCCGCTTGCCGAACAGCCACAGCTCCTCGACCAGCACCATGCCGGCCTTCTTGCCCGCCGCGGTGTCGCTGTCCGCCGCGACCACCTTCAGCGATGCGCCGGTGACCCGGTGTTTGATCGTCCGTCGGTTCTCGATCACGTGCAGTAGCGCATCCAGCTGCGGGTCGGCGCGGACCATGCCCACCGCCGGTTCGAAGCTGTTGCCGGCCACCTCGATCGTCGGCGCCAGGATCATCAGCTCGGCATTGTGCCGCCAGTTGATGATCAGGGCCGTCAGCATCACGCCGGCGGCGATGGTCGACTTGCCGTTCTTCTTGCTGATCAGCAGCATGAACCGCCTGATCCGCCGCCGGCCGCTCGCCGGAGCCTCTGCACCGAACAGAGCGTC
>NZ_CAXQBM010000083.1:0-39611 GCF_964222115.1 Alteriqipengyuania sp. | reverse complement strand
ACCGCTCATGCTCGGGCTTTTCGCCCGCGATCACCGGCAGCGCGAGATCGTCCTCGGCCATCGCGCGGTAGACTTCGAGCATGGTCAGTGTGTGGTCCTTCGCCTCTTCGGCGGTTGCGTGGGCGGTGTGGCCTTCCTGCCAGAGGAATTCGCTGGTGCGCAGGAACATGCGGGTGCGCATTTCCCAGCGCACGACGTTTGCCCACTGGTTGAGCTTGAGCGGCAGGTCGCGCCAGCTCTGCACCCAGCGCGCCATCGCATCGCCGATGATCGTTTCCGAGGTTGGACGCACCACCAGAGGCTCTTCAAGTTTCGCCTCGGGATCGGGGATCAGCCCGCCCTTCCCGTCCGCGATCAGGCGGTGATGGGTGACGACCGCCATTTCCTTGGCGAAGCCTTCGACATGCTCGGCCTCGCGCTCGAAATTGGAGAGCGGGATGAACAGCGGGAAATAGGCATTGTCGTGGCCTGTCGCCTTGATCCGGTCGTCGAGCAGGCGCTGGATACGCTCCCAGATGCCATAGCCCCACGGCTTGATGACCATGCACCCGCGCACCCCCGATTCCTCGGCCATCTGCCCTTCGGCAATGGCGGCCTGGTACCAGGCGGCGAAATCGTCTTCGCGTTTGACGGAGAGGGCGTGGCGGATGTTGGACACGAGCGTGAACTTTCGAGGACTGGAATTGCGTGGCCATTAGCCGCTCGTCTCGAGCGAAGTCGAGAGACGTTGGCGCGATGTGTCTCGACAGGGCGCGACGCGAACGGAAGGGCGAGGCTGCTACTTACCCAGCTCGTCGAGCTTTTTCTGCATCGCCGCCATCTGCTCGCGCATCGACGCAAGCTCGTTCGCCGTTTCGTCGGCTGCGCTCTCCGCACGCGCGGCATTTTTGCCGGAGCTTGCGTGTCCCGTGAAGGCGTCGGTCGCGGCGCGCATCCTCGCAAGGTTGGTCTCGGCCATCTTGGCCAGCGGAGTGCCCGCCATGCCGCTCTGCCAGACTTCTGCGATCTTCTCCTGGTTGGCGCGGAAATTTGCCATGCTCGCCTCGAGATAGCTCGGCATCATCGACTGCATCGAGTTGCCGTACATGGAGATCAGGTCGCGTAGGAAGCTGACGGGCAGCATCTGCTCGCCATTCGCCTCTTCCTCGACGATGATCTGGGTCAGGATAGCGTGGGTGATGTCATCGCCGCTCTTGGCGTCGAGCACCGTGAAATCCAGCCCCTCGCGCGTCATCTTCGCGAGGTCGTCCAGCGTGATGTAGCTGGAGGAATGCGTGTTGTAGAGGCGCCGGTTGGCGTATTTCTTGATGACGATCGGCTCGCCATCGACGTGTTTCTTGCTGGCCATGTAAGCTGTCAGGCTCCGAATTAATGCTGCGCAGCATGCGGCTTAGCATTTGCAGCATTGTTCGCGCAATCCGCCATGACGCTACGTCCGAAACGGGTGCCCAGCACGGTGAGCAATTCGTACTGGGACAGGCCCGAATGCTGCGCCGCATCGGGGAGATGATAAGGCACGTCGAGCCAGTCGCCCTCTGCCAGTTCGGGCGCCTCGCTCAGGTCGACAATGACCATATCCATCGACACCTTGCCCAGCAGCGGCAGCCTGCGACCACTATACTGCAGGAAACCCTTCGCGCCCCAGCTGCGCAAGAACCCGTCGGCATAGCCAAGCGACACGGTGCCAACGCGCATGGTGGCAGACGCAGTGAATTCGCCGTTATAGCCCACCCTGTCGCCCGGTTTGAGCTCGCGCGTCTGGATGATCGCGGCTTGCGGGAAGGCGACCTGCCGGATGTGTTCGGCCAGTTCGGGGCGCGGCACGCCGCCATAGAGCGCGAGCCCCGGCCGCGTCAGGTCGAATGCGAAGTCCGATCCCAGACCGATCCCGGCGCTGTTGGCAAGGCTCGTTTCGCGATGCTGCACCAGTGGAGCGCACTCGCGAAAGGTCGCCAGCTGTCGCGCATTGATCGGTGTGTCTTCGTCCGCACTGGCGAGATGACTCATCAGGATATGGATATCCAGGGCAGCAACCGCCGGGTCGGACAGTTCAGCCGGAGCAACGCCGAGCCGGTTGATCCCCGTGTCGATCATCAGGTGGCAGGGCCCGCCACCCACTTCGTTCCAAATGCGCGCCTGGTGCAGCGAATTGATGACCGGGATGGCGCCGACCGCTTTCGCGTAATGCGCTTCATCGCCGGTTATCGGCCCATGCAGCACAGCGATGCGTTCGGGCGGCACATGCTGCGCAACAGAAGCGACCTCGCTCCAGTGCGCGACGAAGAAATCGCGTGCGCCTGCATTTACCAGCGCAGGCACGCAATTATCGATCCCCAGCCCGTAGCAGTCGGCCTTCACCGCCGCACCGGCGCGGGCCGTGCCCGAAAGCGCATCGAGCGCGCGCCAGTTATCCGCCAGTGCCCCGGTATCGATACGGAGGCGAAGCGTGGGCGGCGGAGGAGAATCGAGCGGTGCGGTCACGCATCCTCGAAATCACGCGGAGGCCCGCTCGGCAAGCCCCACCATGCGACGATCACCCCGAAAGCGACCACGATCCATGTGTACCAGAGGCCGGCGTAGATATCGCCCGAGCGTGCCACGATGATCCCGGCGATCAGCGGCAGGAACCCGCCGAGGTAGCCCGCGCCGATGTGGTAGGGGATCGACATGGAGGAATAGCGGATCTGCGGCGGGAACATTTCGGCCAGCAGTGCCGCCACAGAGCCGTATGTCAGTGCGGACAGCACGCCCATCACCAGCAGCAGTGCCACGATGCCAAGGATGTTGGATATTGGCGGTATCTGCGTGCTGAAATCGAAACCGTGTTGCGTGAGTGCCGCCCGCATGCCTTCGCGGATCGCCGCGCTGTCTTCGAACCAGGTATCGACCAGCGAAACCGGTTCGCCTGCGACCGTGACGGCCAGTTCGCCGCCATCCTGCAGGTCGTATCGAACCCCGCTGGAGGTCAGCACGTCGAGCACCTTGCCACAATCGCTCTGTTCTCGGCCGAACAGCTCGGCGAAGGGATCGGGCGTGCAATCCTGCCCGGTGACGACGATGGGCGCCCGGTCTGCAGCCGCGTCGAGTGCGGGATTGGCGAGATGGCCCATCGCCCAGAAGATCGGAAACAGCGCGACCAGCGCCAGCAATGCGCCAATGATGATCGGCTTCTTGCGTCCTACCTTGTCCGACCAGCGGCCCACGACGACGTAGAAGCTCATCGAGATCAGGCCTGCGATCAGGAGCATCCACTCGACCACGGTTTCGTCCACCCGCATCGGCCCGCGCAGGAACGACAGTCCGCTGAAAAACGCCGTGTACCAGATCGTCGTCAGCACGCCGGTGATGCCGAACAGCGCGACGAAGATCCGCTTCTTGTTGCCCGGATAGGTGAAGCTTTCGACGAAGGGATTGGCCGCGGTTTCGCCCGCTTCCTTCATCGCCTGGAAAACCGGGCTTTCGGAGAGTTTGAGCCGCATCCACAGGGAAATCAGCAGCAGGATAATCGACAGCAGGAAAGGCACGCGCCAGCCCCATGCCGCGAAGTCTTCTGCCGGGATCAGCCAGCGGCACGCCAGTACGACCGCGATCGAAAGCGCGAACCCGCCGACCACGCTCGCCTGGATGAAACTGGTGTAGAAACCGCGCCTTTCGGGCGGGGCATGTTCGGCAACGTAAATTGCTGCGCCACCATATTCGCCGCCCAGGGCGAGCCCCTGAAGAATACGGAACGCGATCACGATGATGGGTGCGGCAATGCCGATGGTCGCGGCGTTGGGGATCAGGCCGACGCCAGCCGTCGCAATACCCATCAGCGTGACGGTGACGAGGAATGTGTATTTCCTGCCCAGCCGGTCGCCCAGGAAGCCGAACAGGATCGCGCCCAGCGGCCTGAACCCGAAGCCGACAGCGAACCCTGCCCACACGAGCAGGATCTGCAGTGTCTCATTACCGCTGGGGAAGAAGGCCGCGCCGATCAGCCCGGCCAGCGTGCCGTAGATGAAGAAGTCGTACCATTCGAAGATGGTGCCCGCAGAACTCGCCGCAATGACAAGGCGGATTTCCTTCTCGGTTGGTTCACGGGTCGCGATTGCTGCGTCGGACGCGCTCATGATCTGAATTTCCCCTCCGGCTTTTTGGCCGATCTAGCGCGGCAGGGGCGCCTTGCAAAGCGCCTCGACACCAGCCTTCCAGGGGAGGAGGATAGCGCCGTGTCTTGCCGGGAATGCCTGTGCCGGAGCAAGAGTGGCAATGCCGGGCCAGCGCGGCAGCGGTTCACCACGATCAAGCCATGTTTCGATCTCGCCCAGTGCGGCGAGCATATCCTCCGGCCCTCTTCCGCGTGCCTGACGCGCGAATATCGCGGCGGATGCCTGCCCGATGGCGCAGGCTGTTACCGACAGGCCGATGGCTTCGATGTGCCCGAGTTCGTGAAGCTCAACGTCCAGCGTCAGGCTGCCGCCACATGTGCGGGAGCGGACTTCTGCGCTCGCATCGGGTTGGTCGAGGCGCGGATATTGCGCCAGTTCGACAGCAAGGCCGAGGATTTCGGGAGTGTAGAGCTTGGTCACGCGCCGGGTATTCGCAAACCTATTCGGACGCCGACTCGCTCGTCACCGGGCCGTTGTCGTCCCCATCATTGGCATTTTCGCCCCGCAGTTCTGCGCGGCGATCGTGGATGTATCCCACCAGCGCCTCTGCACCTGCGTTGATCGAGGGGTAGGTGCGTGCGGTGACGATCCATGTCGGACGGCCCTGGTAACCCCAGACCGTGTCGTAGCCCAGCACCAGCAGCGCGAAGCCAATCACCACGATAATCGCGCCCTTGATCGCCCCGAACCCGAATCCAAGCACCCGGTCGAGTGGTCCGAGCAGCGATTCACGCGCCTTGGAGCCCACCAGCGAAGCGATCAGCTTCATCGCCGCGTAGGGGATCAGCAGCAGCAGTGCGAAGGCGAGGATCGCGGAGGTGGTCGGCGTGCCGAACCGCGGTTCGATAAAGGCCTGCAAGGGCGAATGGAGCTGTTGGATCGCCAGGATGGCAAGAATCCATGCGGCGAGCGACAGGACTTCCTGCACGAAACCGCGCATGAAGCCGCCCGCAGCCGCCACCGCCACGATCAGCAAGACAAGAATATCGAAGCCGGTCATCTTTCGTCAGTCTACCACGGTTTTGCTATCGCATCACGCGATCCACCAATTGCGAAAGTTGCCTAATTCCACTGAATTGAATGCCGGGTGAAGCTTTTTCTTCGACTAACGGGCCGTGCGCGCTGGAAAAACCCAGCTTTGCCGCCTCGCGCAGGCGAAGCCCGGAATGCGCCACGGGGCGGATCTCGCCCGCCAGCGATACCTCGCCGAACCAGACCGAACGATCGGGCAGCGGCCTGTCTGCCAGCGCAGAGACGAGCGCAGCCGCCACGGCAAGATCGGCGGCAGGGTCTGACAGCCGGTAGCCGCCTGCCACATTGAGATAGACTTCGGCCGAGCTGAAATTGAGCCCGCACCGCGATTCCAGCACCGCGAGCAGCATGGCAAGGCGGCCATTGTCCCACCCCACCACCGCGCGGCGCGGCGTCGCGCCCGATTGCAGCCGTACGATCAGCGCCTGAATTTCGACGAGGACAGGGCGCGTTCCCTCCATTGCGGGAAACACCGCGCTGCCAGCCAGCGGAGCATCCCGACCGGAAAGGAACAGCATGGAAGGGTTCTCGACCTCCTCCAGCCCCTCCTGCGCCATCGCGAAGACGCCGATTTCGTCTACCGCGCCAAACCGGTTCTTGAGCGCGCGCAGGATGCGGTACTGGTGGCTACGCTCCCCTTCGAAGCTCATCACCACGTCGACCATGTGTTCGAGCACACGCGGACCCGCGATATTGCCGTCCTTTGTCACATGGCCGACCAGCACCAGCGCAGCGCCGCGTTCCTTCGCGTAGCGAATCAGTTCGAACGCGCAGCCGCGCACCTGGCTGACCGTGCCCGGCGCGCCTTCGATCGTGTCCGAATACATGGTCTGAATCGAATCAACGATGAGCAGGTCGGGTGCATCCCCCGAGCCGAGCGTCGTCAGGATGTCGCGGACATTGGTGCTCGATGCGAGCCGCACGGGTGCGTCCGCGAGCCCCAACCTCTCCGCACGGAGCCGGACCTGTGCAGAGGCTTCTTCCCCGCTGACATAGACCACGTCACCACCCTTGCGGGCGATCGATCCGGCCGTTTGCAAGAGAAGCGTGGACTTGCCGATGCCGGGGTCACCACCGATCAGGATCGCCGATCCGGGGACCAGCCCGCCGCCCAGTGCGCGGTCGAACTCCTTCAGCCCGGTCGTGGCGCGCTTCGGAGGCTCCACAGCTTCGGACAGGGAAACGAATTCCAGCCGCCGTCCGCCGCCAGAAAGATCGTGCTTCTGGCTGAACACGGTGGCGGGCGCATCCTCGACCAGCGTGTTCCACTCACCGCAGTCGGGGCACTGGCCCTGCCAGCGCGGAGAGACCGCACCGCAGTTTTGGCAGACATATCGTTTCTTCGGCTTGGCCATGCCACCTCCTCAGGCCGGGGAACTAAGCGGAACATTTGCGGAACGCAAGTTGCTTTCCGATGCCCTCCCCCGCTAGGTAGCCCACATGCGCCAGAAGGAACTGAGGATCGGGCTGGTCTGCTATGGCGGGGTGAGCTTGGCCGTGTACATGCATGGCGTCACCAAGGAATTGTGGAACCTCGCGCGCGCGAGCCGGGGATTTCATGCAGGTGAGCCAACAGGCAGCGCAGTTGCAAGCGAATATCGCCGCTTGCTGGAAATGCTGGCGGACGAGCACGATCTGCGGCTGCGCGTGCTGCCGGACATCTTCAGCGGGGCAAGCGCGGGCGGTATCAATGCCGTCTTCCTCGCGCAGGCCGTCTATTCGGGCAGGTCGCTGGAGCCGCTGACCAAACTGTGGCTCGACAATGCCGATATCGACCGTTTGACTGCGGAAGATGCGCGGATGGGCTGGCGCTTTGCCAAGGTGTGGGCGCAGCCGCTCGCCAACTTCATTCTCCAGCGCCCCGGCAACATGGTGTCGGAAAGTGTGGCGCCGGAAACGCGAGCGGAAGTGCGTGAGAAAGTTTCCCGCCTAGTGCGTGGCCGCTGGTTTGCCCCGCCCTTCTCCGGCGACGCCATGTCGCGGATGCTGGTAGAAGCGTTGCAGGCGATGGATGGATCGCTCGCCGACGGGCCGCTGCTGCCTCCCGGCCATCCGCTGGACCTGTATGTGCCGACCACCGACTTCCACGGATACCTCTCCACCCTGCGGCTCAACAGCCCGCCGGTCGTGCAGGAGAGCGAGCATCGCATGCCGATCGGGTTTACAGGCAAGACGCCCGAAGTCGCCGGTGCATGGCTCGCCGATCCGCTGGAACTGGCGTTTGCTGCGCGCGCGACCGCCAGTTTTCCCGGTGCCTTCCCGCCGCTGCAGGTGGGTGAGATCGACAAGCTGGCCGAAGATATGGAGCGCGAATGGCCCACGCGCGAAGCCTTCCTGCAGCGTGTCATGCCAGCGCATTGCGAAGACAGATCGGCGGAAGGCGTTTCGCTGATCGACGGGTCAGTGCTGGTGAACCGGCCGTTCGAAGGAGCCATCGAGGCGCTGCGCGGTCGACCTGCCGTGCGCGAGGTAGAGCGGCGGTTCGCTTATATTGACCCGCGCCCGGACCGCTATCACCGTGACCCGGAGCGGATGATGGCGCCGGTGGGCTTTTTCGAGAATATTTTCGGTTCGCTTTCCACCCTGCCGCGCGAACAGCCGATCCGCGACAACCTGGAAGCGATTGCCGACCAGTCGCGCCGCGCCGCGCGATTGCAGGCGATGATCGTCGAACTGCGCCCACAAGTGGAAGCCGCGGTGGAGAAGCTGTTCGACCGGACGGTATTTTTCGATCGCCCGACTCCGCGCCGCCTCTCCAACTGGCGCAAGAAGGCGCAACAGGCCGCCGCCGAACAGGCAGGTTACACTTTCGCAGGCTATGCCGAGCTCAAGTTCATCGGCATCCTGGAGCGGCTTGCCGAGCTGGTGCGCAAGGCCGCACCCAAGGATGATGAGCCGGATACCAGAGTGCTGGTCGCGCGGTTGCGCGATGCCCTGCGCGAACGCGGGCTAGAATGCCTGGTCGGCCCTACAGGCGGAGCAAGCCCGGAAGCGGTCGAATTCCTGCGCAGCTTCGATCTCGCTTTTCGTATCCGGCGGCTACGCCTGCTGGCCAGGCGCACGGCACGCGACTGGGAATCCGATCCCGATATCCCGACTGAGGCGCTCGATAGCGCGCGCGAAGCGATCTACGCTATCCTGGCTGAATATTTCGAGCGCGACGGGCTTGATCCCATGGGCCGCGAGTTTCGCGCCATCGCAGGCAATGCGATTGCCGAACCGGGCGCAGTCCTCGATCACATCGCCGAAAAGCGCGGGTTGATGGAGCTGGACCAGCGCGCCGAAGAGGCGCTCGCGGGGGCACTCAGCGAGATGCCGCGCGAACTGCGGCGACGCATGATGTATGCCTATCTCGGCTTCCCGTTCTACGATGTCGCCACACTCCCGATCCTCGGCACGCAGGGAATGAACGAGTTCGAGCCGGTGAAAGTGGACCGTATCAGCCCCGAGGATGCGCAGTCGATCCGCACCGGCGGCACGGCTGCAACGCTGCGCGGGATCGAGTTCTATCATTTCGGTGCGTTCTTCAGCCGCGCCTATCGGGAGAACGACTACCTCTGGGGCCGCCTGCACGGGTGCGAGCGGATGGTCGATATGGTCCTGTCGACGAGCGACAAGACCATACCTTTCGAACAGCGGCGCGACATCCTGCGCCGCGCATTCCTGGCGATCATCGAAGAGGAACGTGGCGCATTGCAATGCAGCGAGGAGCTGCTCGACCTGCTGCGGGCAGAGATCGAGGCCAAACTGGCCAGCTAGGCGTTATCCGCCCAAGGCGTCCTTGATCCGGTCGAAAAAGCCGCGGCTTTCCGGGCATTCCTCGCCCGTTTCGGTCTCACGGAACTGTTCGAGCAATTCACGCTGCGCCTTGGAAAGCTTGGTCGGCGTTTCAACGGTAATTTCCGCGACCAGGTCGCCGCGACCGCGCCCCTGCAGCACGGGCATGCCCCCACCGCGCCTGCGCAACTGCCTGCCAGACTGGATACCGGCGGGAATGTCGATCGTGTTGGTCGACCCGTCGAGGTCGGGAATGTCGATCTTGCCGCCCAGTGCGGCGGTCGTGAAACTGATCGGCATGCGTGCGATCAGGTTCGATCCCTCGCGCGCGAACAGCGCGTGCGGGCGGATGTGGATGAATATGTAGAGATCGCCCGAGGGTGCGCCGCGCGGCCCTGCCTCGCCCTTGCCGGTCAGGCGAATGCGGGTGCCGGTGTCGACGCCAGGCGGAATATCGACCGACAGCGACTGGGGGGCATCGACCCGCCCGTCACCGCGGCAATTGCGGCATGGGGTCTCGATAACTTCGCCGCGTCCGTGGCAATTGGGGCATGGACGCTCGACCACGAACAGGCCCTGTTGCGCGCGCACCTTGCCATAACCTGCGCAGACATTGCAGGTACGTACACCCGTGCCCGGTTCGGCGCCGGAGCCATCGCAACGGTCGCACTGCTGCGAAACCTCGATTTCGATGGTCGTAGACTTGCCGTGGAAGGCTTCTTCCAGCGTGATCTCCAGGTCGTAGCGCAGGTCTGCCCCGCGCCGGACACCCTGGTGCCTGCCACCGAAGGCACTGCCGAAGATCGTTTCGAATATATCGCCGATATCGCCGAAATCGGCATGGCCAGGCCCGTGGCCACCGCCACCGCCGCCTTGCTGGAAGGCGGCATGGCCGTACTGGTCGTAGGCCGCTCGCTTCTGCGGGTCCTTGAGGACTTCGTAGGCCGCGCCAACAGCCTTGAACCGAGCCTCTGCCTCGGCATCGCCCGGATTGCGATCGGGGTGAAACTGCATCGCCATCTTGCGATAGGCGGATTTGATCGCCGCCGCGTCTGCATCGCGCGGCACTTCGAGCAGGTCGTAAAGGTCGGGTTCGGAAGCCATCAATCAAGCACTCGTTCGAGCCATAAGAACGGGCCCGCGCAAACCGGGAAGGTTCGCGCGGGGCCCATCTTGCGTCATCGTTCGATCAGACGCGGCCAGCTTCGCCGCTGTCTCCGGCATCGTCGCCGTCGGTCACTTCCGAAAACTCGGCTTCGACGACATCGTCATCTTCGGCCTGGGACGCCGCAGCATCGGCTGCCGCCGCATCGCCACCGCTTGCCTGCTCGCTTTCGTAGATCTGCTGGCCCATCTTCATGGCCAGCTCGGTCAGCGCCTGCGCCTTGGCATTGATCGCGTCGGTATCGTCGCCTTCCAGCGCAGTCTTCGTTTCGGCGATCGCGGCCTCGACATCGGACTTGAGCGATGCGTCGACCTTGTCGCCGTTTTCTTCCAGCTGCTTGGCGGTTGCGTGGACCAGGTTATCCGCCTGGTTGCGCGCTTCCGCAGATTCGCGACGCTTCTTGTCTTCCTCGGCGAACTTTTCGGCGTCCTTGATCATCGAATCGATGTCATTGTCGGACAGGCCGCCCGAGGCCTGGATGCGGATCTGCTGTTCCTTGCCCGTGCCCTTGTCCTTGGCGGACACGTTCACGATGCCGTTGGCGTCGATATCGAAAGTCACTTCGATCTGCGGAACGCCGCGCGGTGCGGAGGGAATGCCGACAAGGTCGAACTGGCCGAGCAGCTTGTTGTCGGCCGCCATCTCGCGCTCGCCCTGGAACACGCGGATCGTCACCGCCTGCTGGTTATCCTCGGCGGTCGAGTAGACCTGCGTCTTCTTGGTCGGGATCGTCGTGTTGCGATCGATCATCTTGGTCATGATGCCGCCCAGCGTTTCGATGCCGAGCGAAAGCGGCGTCACGTCGAGCAGCAGCACGTCCTTGACGTCGCCCTGCAGCACGCCCGCCTGGATCGCCGCGCCCATGGCGACGACTTCGTCCGGGTTCACGCCGGTATGCGGCTTCTTGCCGAAGAACTCTTCCACGGTCTCGCGGACCTTGGGCATGCGGGTCATCCCGCCGACCAGGATCACTTCATCGATATCGCCTGCCTTGAGGCCGGCATCTTCCAGCGCCTTCTTGCACGGGTCGAGCGTGCGCTTCACCAGATCGCCGACCAGCTGCTCAAGCTTGGAGCGGGTCAGCGTTTCCACAAGGTGCAGCGGAGTGGAGCTGCCGCCTTCCATGCGTGCGGTGATGAAGGGCAGGTTCACTTCGGTCTGCTGCGCGCTCGAAAGCTCGATCTTGGCCTTTTCGGCCGATTCCTTGAGGCGCTGCAGGGCCAGCTTGTCCGTGCGAAGGTCCATGTTCTCCTTCGCCTTGAACTGGTCGGCCAGGTATTCGACAATCGCGCTGTCGAAGTCCTCACCGCCCAGAAAGGTGTCGCCATTGGTCGACTTCACCTCGAACACGCCATCACCCACTTCGAGCACGGAGATATCGAAGGTACCGCCGCCAAGGTCGTAGACCGCGATGGTCTTGTTCTCGTCCTTGTCGAGCCCATAGGCCAGCGCTGCCGCAGTCGGCTCGTTGATGATGCGTAGGACTTCGAGGCCAGCAATCTGGCCGGCATCCTTGGTCGCCTGCCGCTGCGCGTCGTTGAAGTAGGCGGGCACGGTGATGACGGCCTGCTTCACGTCTTCGCCGAGATAGCTTTCGGCGGTTTCCTTCATCTTCTGCAGGATAAAGGCGGAAATCTGGCTGGGGGAATACTCGTTGCCGCCCGCTTCGACCCAAGCATCGCCATTGTTGCCCTTGACGATGTCGTAGGGGACCAGCTCCATGTCCTTCTTGGTCATGGGGTCTTCGAACCGGCGACCGATCAGGCGCTTCACGGCGAACACGGTGTTATCGGGATTGGTGACCGCCTGGCGCTTGGCCGGCTGGCCGATCAGGCGCTCGCTGTCTTTCGTAAAGGCCACGATCGAGGGCGTGGTGCGCGCACCTTCCGCATTCTCGATGACCTTGGGCTTGCCCCCGTCCATGACCGCGACACACGAGTTCGTCGTACCGAGGTCGATACCGATTACTTTTGCCATGATACCCCGCATCCTATTGGCTATGTTGGACACTGCCCGTCGCGCCACCCCCGTCCAAGGGCGATGCCGCTCGGCAGCTCTGGTTCAGCGGCGGATATAGGTGCGCTTGTTCTTGGCACAAGAGACGCTTGCGCGTAGTCATGGCGCGGGACGTTTCTTTGGGAGATGCTTGAGATGAAATCGATTTACGCCGCCCTCGCGCTTGGCCTTGCTTCGCTTGCCCTCGGCGCGTGCTCGCAGGAAACTGCCGAATCCGAAGAAGCAGCACCCCCCTTGAGCGCGACCGAAGGCCGCATGTTCCTGCCTGCGGTCGAAGGGAATCCCGCAGCAATCTATTTCGAGCTCACCAACGACAGCGACCGCGCAATCGCGGTCCGCAAGGCAGAGGTCGCGGGCACCGAGCGTGCAGAAATGCACGACTACATGGAATTCGACGAAAAGATCATGACCCAGATCGACATGGTCACGCTCGACCCGGGCGAAACCCTCTCGTTCGAACCGGGTGCCAAGCATGTCATGGCCTACGAAGTATCGCCCGATCTCAAGCCGGAAAGCGTCACTTCGGTCACCCTCACCATGGCAGGAGGCAGCACCATGTCGTTCGATGTGGATGTGCTTCCCGCCGACGCGGAGCGCTGATTGCGCCAGATCGGAGCCCAATTCGACCAACGTCATGGATCATCCGATCGACGCCCAGGCACATGATGCGCCGGTTGCTCCCTGCCCTGCGGGTGGGGAGCGGCGACTGACGGAGGGCGAGATTGCGCTGGCGCGCAGCATCTTCGGCACTGCCATCGATTATCGCAAGGTGACGATTCGGCGGCGTAAGTGGGCGTTCTTCCAACCGCAAAGCACCACGATGGCGCCGCGCGGTCACCTGCATTTCCACCCCGATGCGGCGGGATATTGCGACGATTTCTCAGCTGGCAACCATCACCGACAGGGTCATTTCATTCACGAGATGACGCACGTCTGGCAGACCCAGACCAAGGGTGAGTGGTACCTGCCCCTGCACCGCCACCCGTGGTGCCGATACGACTATAGCCTCAAGCCCGGCTGGAGCCTCGAGAAGTACGGGATCGAGCAGCAGGCGGAAATCGTGAAGCACGCCTTCTGGCTTCGGCGCGGCGTGCGCGTGGCGGGAATTGCCAGCCCGGAAGCTTACGATCTGCTGGTGCGGTTCCCCGGCGCGGGTGGATGACGTAGCGTCATGGGCTTGAGGCGCCGGAGGTTGCTTGTTACGCAACACGCGTCCGGGCGGCCCAACCCGCGCCCGGCCCAATGGTCCCAACAATGGAGCTAAGCACTTACGGCATGTCGCGGGAACGCGGCTACCTTTCGCATTACGAAATCGACTCGATCAATCTCCCATCAGACTTCGCATCGGTGGTCGAAGCGGCCGACAACCTGTCGGGCCTGCTGACCACCGGCCGCGTGCGCCACTGGCTGGACGCGCTGCCGGATCCGCAAATCCAGGATTGGGCCAAGGATGCCTCCGAAGAAGAGGTTCGCACCGCGATGGTGCATTATTCCTTCCTGGTGCAGGCCTATGTGTGGGGCGAGGAGACGCCGCCCGCACACCTGCCTGCCAACCTTGCCCGCCCGATGGTCGCGATTGCGGACCGGCTGGGCCAGGCCCCGCTGCTGCCTTATTCGTCCTACGTGCTCGACAACTGGTACCGGCTCGACAAGTCGGGCCCGGTCGATCTCGAAAACATCGCGATGTACCAGAACTTCTACGGCGGTGCGGACGAAAACTGGTTCGTACTGGTCCATGTCGCGATCGAGGCGGAAGCGGGCGTCCTGCTCGACAATGCAGCGAAGCTGGTGACGGTTTGCCGCGACGGGGACGAGCAGTCCGCGCTGACACTGCTGACCGAAATGGATGCAGCATGGGAGCGGATTTACGGCCACTTCGCGCGCATGCCCGAGCGATGCGACCCCTATGTCTATTTCCACCGCGTACGGCCCTATATTCACGGCTGGGCGAATAACCCCGCGCTCGATGGCGGGCTGGTGTACGAAGGGATCGAGCGGTTCGGCGGCAAGCCGCAGGCATTCCGCGGACAAACGGGATCGCAATCCTCCATCGTCCCGGCAATGGATGCGCTATTCCAGGTCGCGCATAGCGACGATCCGCTCAAGAACTTCCTCGACGAGCTGCACGCCTACCGGCCCGTGCCGCACCGGCGCTTCATCGAGGATCTGGCGGAGCAATCGACGCTGCGCAGCTTCGTTTCGCAAAGCGGCAATGCGGAGCTGAAAGAGGCGTTCAATGCATGTCTCGAGCAGTCGGCGCGGTTCCGCACGCGCCATCTCGAATATGCGGCCAGCTACATCAACAAGCAGGCAGGCAGCATCGCGGGCAACGATCCCGATGTCGGTACCGGCGGGACGCCTTTCATGAAATATCTCAAGAAACACCGCGACGAAAATCGCGCGCAAGTGGTCTGATACGAAAAGGGCCGCCTCTCTCGCGAGGGGCGGCCCTTGGTCGATGCAGTCGCGCGCGATCAGTAGCGCGGATCGGCCGGGTAGCCTTGCGTATCGAAGCAGTCGTCATCCAGATAACCGTCTTCGTCGTAGCCATCGCAGCCATCGTTCTTGTCGACGAAATACCCGGCGAGAGCGCCCGCAGCGGCACCGGCAAGCGCATAGCGCAAGACATTGCCGCCGGTAACGGCAGCCACACCGGCACCAAGGGCGGCGCCGCCTACACCGCCTTCAACAGCATAGTTTTCGGCACAGGCGCTTAGCGACAGGGCTGAGATTGCTGCGACGGGGATCAGGGCGAAACGGGTTTTCATGGGGGTTCTCCTGCTGGACCTGGTGAAGGTCCAAGCCACGAGATCGCCAGTTTGTTCCACCACGGGACAGGTTTTCGACCTGCCCCGGTTCAGTCGGGCTTCTTCGCGACGCCCACCATTGCCGGGCGCAGCAGTCGGTCCTTGATCAGGTAACCGGCCTGCATTTCCTGGATCACCGTGCCCGGATCGGCATCGTCGCTGGGGATTTCCATCACCGCTTCATGCACATTTGGATCAAGAGGCAGGCCTTTAGCGGCAACGCGGGTGACGCCATGCTGGCTGAACACCCGCTCCAGCTCGCGCTGGGTCGCCTCGATGCCCGCAACAAGGCCCTTGAACTTCTCGTCCTCGCGCAGTTCTTCGGGAATGGAATCGAGTGCGCGGACGAGGTTGTCCGCAACGGAAAGGATATCCCGGGCAAATCCGGTCGCGGCATAGGATCGCGCATCGGCCACGTCCTTTTCCAGACGACGACGCACGTTCTGCGTTTCGGCGCGCGCGTACAGCACTTCCTGCCGCGCGGTATCGAGATCGCCCTTCAGCTTCGCGATAGCTTCGCCCAGTTCGGCGGTCGGGTCCGCGTCCCCGTCATCACCGTCGTCATCGTCGCTCTGGTCGCGAAGATGTTCGGGGACGCCTGCCAGTTCGCGCTCGGCCTCTTCGTCGAGGACCTTGTCGTTCTGTACAGCCTCTTCCTGCGTTTCTTTTTCGTCGTGCATAATCTTTACGTGAATAAAGCCCTGTTAGCCGGTCAATCGTCCCAGTGATTGCGCGGTGAAATCGACCATGGGAACGATCCGTGCGTAGTTCAAGCGCGTGGGACCGATAACCCCCAAGACGCCTACGATGTTCCCGTCGCGGTCGCGGAAGGGCGAGGCGATAACAGAGGAACCGCTGAGCGCGAAGAGGCGATTTTCGCTGCCGATATAGATGCGCGTGGCCTGCGCTTCCCGCGCGCGCTCCAGCACCTGTGCCACGGCCTGCTTGTTCTCCAGCTCGTCCAGCAGCTGCCGCACGCGCTCCACATCGCCGACCGCCTCTTCGTCGAGCAACTTGGCCTGCCCGCGCACGATGAACACCGGGCTGCGATCCGCATCCTCGCTCCACATGGCGATCCCGCGCTGGACGAGGCTGGCCGATGCTTCGTCCAAGGCGCTGCGCCCGCTGGCGATCTCTGCGCCGATATCCTTGAGAGCTTCGCCAAGGCTGCGATTGGCGAGCCGCGCGGAAAGATAGTTGGATGCCTGATCGAGTGCGCCGCGTTCCACCCCCGCCAGTTCGATGAGCCTGTTTTCGATCTGTCCGCTCGCATCGACCAATACTGCGAGCGCGCGCGTCGCATCGAGCGGGACGAAGCTCATCTGGGCGAGCCGCCGCTCCGCCGTGGGGACGAATACCATGCCCGCTGCGCCCGAGAGGTCGGAGAGCATCGCGCTCGCCGCCTCCAGCCTCTGTTCGAGCGGGCCCGGATCGCCCAGCCGCGTTTCGATCGCGCGGCGTTCCTCCGCGCTCGGCTGCGTGATCTGCATCATCCCGTCGACGAACAGCCGCAGCCCGCTCTCTGTGGGCTTGCGTCCGGCAGAAACATGCGGCGCGGCGAGCAGGCCGAGCTGTTCGAGATCCGCAAGGACGGACCGGATGGAGGCAGGCGAGAGGTCCACCGCCCCGCCCTGCGACAAAGTCTTCGAACCCACCGGTTGCCCGGTCGCCAGATATTGCTCCACCACGAGGCGGAAAATGTCGCGCGTGCGGTCGGTCAGTTCGGTCAGCGGCGGAGTTGTCATGCGAGACAAGCTAGGATCTGGGCAGTCCAATTAGAACCGGCCATACTCCTGGCGCTTTTCGTCGGAACCGACGAGGGTGTCCACCGGCAGTTCCTGCCATGCCTTGTAAAGTGCATCGCTGTTCTCGGCCAAGCCTGGCTGACGGCAGCCCATGTACCAGTTGAGCGTGACAGGCTCCGCCCCCGGATCGCGCCAGGTGATCGTCACGCTAGGGGAGTCGGTTGCCACCGGCCCGTCGCAGTTGTCGTAGCCGTAGGATACGGACCTGGCGGGGCGAAACGGCGCGATGCGTCGTGCGAATGCACTGTATTCGGCCTCGCTCGCAGCGAACCCGGCCTCACCCTGCTTCGCGACGAAGGCCTGCCCTTCGTAGGTGCCCGCGCCGTCTGGAGTGACGGAAAGTTCGAACGATGGGCAGAAACCGAAACACGGGCCCAAACTATATTCGATGGTGGCTACGAGGTTCTCGTCCGGCATTGCGCCCGGGGTGGCGCAGGAAACCGTGGCAAAAGCCAGCCCGCAAATCGGAACGGATCGGATCATCGCAAAACGCCTTTCCTGTCGTGTGGGCTTTTGCATGGGGCAAGTCCACTGGCCATCCGATGAATAGGCGGCTAGGGCGCGTGCGACCAGACAGATCAGAGGATTCCCCCATGCGACCTTCAGGCCGCGCGCCCGACCAGATGCGCGCCATTTCCATCGAAACCGGTTTCACCAAGCATGCCGAGGGCAGCTGCCTGATCAGCTTTGGCGATACCCGCGTGCTATGCACCGCCAGCGTAGAGAACAGCGTTCCGCCGTGGATGCGCGGCAAGGGTGCCGGCTGGGTCACGGGAGAGTATTCGATGCTGCCCCGCGCCACGCATACCCGCGGCAGTCGCGAGGCGGCGCGCGGCAAGCAGTCGGGCAGAACGCAGGAAATTCAGCGGCTTATCGGGCGCAGCTTGCGTGCGGTCGTAGATATGAAAAAGCTGGGCGAACGGCAGATCACGCTCGATTGCGACGTGATCCAAGCCGATGGCGGCACGCGCACCGCGGCCATCTCAGGCGCGTGGGTTGCGCTCAAGCTCGCGGTCGACAAGCTGAAGAAGTCGGGTGACATCCTGGAAGACCCGATCACCGGCAAGATCGCTGCGATTTCCTGCGGCGTCTACAAGGGTACGCCGGTGCTGGACCTCGATTACGACGAGGATAGCTCGGCCGATGCCGATGCCAATTTCGTGCTGATCGAAGGCGGCAAGATCGCCGAAGTGCAGGCCACTGCCGAAGGCGCGGTCTATGACGAGGAAGCGCTGCTGCGCCTGCTGCGCCTCGCGCAGATGGGCTGCGGCGAGATCTTCAAGGCGCAGGACGCGGCGGTGCGGGGATGACGCGCCGCATTGGCTCGGGCAAGCTCGTCATCGCGACGCATAATGCGGGCAAGCTGAAAGAGATTTCGGCCCTGCTCGCGCCCTATGGGGTCGAGTGCCTGTCGGCAGGTTCGCTCGGCCTGCCCGAGCCAAAGGAAACCGGCACGACCTTCGTCGAGAACGCACTGCTCAAGGCGCGCGTGGCGGCGGAAGGTTCGGGCATCGTCAGCCTTGCAGACGACAGCGGGCTGTCGGTCGCCGCGCTGCATGGCCGCCCGGGCGTCTACACCGCCGACTGGGCCGAGCGGCAATGGTTCGAGGGTGAGCCGGGCCGCGATTGGTACATGGCGATGGGCAAGGTCGAAGGCCTTCTCTCGCAGCAAGGGCCCGACGTGGACCGCAGCGCTGCCTTCCATTGCGTGCTCGCGCTAGCGTGGCCGGATGGCGAATACGCGGTCTACGAAGGTATTGCGCCCGGTTCGCTCACCTGGCCGCCGCGCGGAGAGCTGGGCTTCGGCTACGATCCGGTGTTTGTACCGCAAGGCCGCGAGCAGACTTTTGCCGAGATTGCGCCGGAGGAAAAGCACGCGATCAGCCATCGTGCAGATGCCTTCGCCAAGCTGGTCGCCGAACAGTTCGGCTAACCCGCTGGCCATTGCCGCCCGCGCCCCCTAGATTCCTGTCATGCCCGCCGCAGACGATCTTGCGCTGTATATTCACTGGCCCTTCTGCCTGAAGAAGTGCCCCTATTGCGACTTCAACAGCCATGTCAGAGATTCTGTGGACCCGGACGCATGGCAGGCCGCGCTACTGGCCGACCTCAGGCACGAGCACGCGCAAACCGCCGGACGCCGGGTCGGGTCGATCTTCTTCGGCGGGGGCACGCCGTCGCTGATGCCGCCCGCGCTCGCGGGAGCGTTGATCGAGGAAGCGGCGCGGCTTTGGGGTCTTGCCGATGATTGCGAGATCACGCTGGAGGCCAACCCGACCTCTTACGAAGCACGCAAGTTTGCGGACTTCCACGCCGTCGGGGTCAACCGGGTGTCGCTCGGCGTACAGTCGCTCCACGACGAGGCGCTGGCGTTCCTTGGGCGCGAGCATAGTGCTGCCGAGGCCATGGCGGCGCTGGAGAGCGCGCAGGGCCTGTTCGGCCGCGTTACCTTCGACCTGATCTACGCACGCCCCGGCCAGAGCGCCGCCGAATGGGAAGCGGAGCTGGCGCGTGCCCTCGAATTCGGCACCGAACATCTCTCGCTCTACCAGCTGACGATCGAGCCGGGTACGGGCTTTGCCGGAGCCGTGGCGCGCGGTCGGCTGACACCGATGGACGCGGACTCCGCAGCCGATCTCTTCGTGCAGACACAGGAGCAAACGGTAGCGGCAGGCCTGCCCGCCTACGAAATCAGCAACCACGCGAAGCCGAGTGCACAAAGCCATCACAACCTCACCTACTGGCGCTACGGCGATTATACCGGGATCGGGCCCGGCGCGCATGGCCGCAGGAAGGGCATGGCGACGATCCGCCACAAGAAGCCAGAGGCGTTTTTGCGCCGGGTCGGTGAGAACGGGCACGGCATTTCCGAAGAGCGCGCGCTGGGTCGTGAGGAGCAGATAAGCGAAGCGCTGCTGATGGGGCTTCGGCTCGCGGAAGGGATCGAGCTTGAGGCGCTAGCTGCGCGCTTCGAAACTAGTTCCGATGCGCTGATCGATGCGAGTCGGGCTGACTTTTACAGCGACCTCGGCTTCGTGACTCGCAAGGGCGATCGTATCACGATCGCACCGCAGGGCATGCCGCTGCTCGATGCGCTGCTTGCCGAGCTGGTCCCCGCGCATCTCGTCGCCGCATGAGCGGCATACTGGCACGCTGGGAAAGCCATCTCGCGACCGAGCGGCGCCTCTCGCCCCATACCGTCCGTGCTTATACGCGGGCGGCGGAGCGCCTAGTTGAGGCCACCGGGCTGGCGGACTGGCGGAGCATTGCGAAGCTGGAAGCCCCAGCCCTGCGCGCGCAGCTGGCTCGCCGCCGTGCAGATGGCCTGAGCAATCGGTCCGCCGCGCGTGAACTCTCGGCCTTGCGCGCATTTCTCGCCTTTGCGCGGGCCGAGACAGGTCTCTCCGATGCGCAGGCCCCGCGCCTGCGTGGGCCACGGATCAAGCGCACGCTCCCCCGGCCCGTCACACCCGACGAAGCGGTCCATATTGCCGAAAATATTGCAGAACGAAGACGGGAAGAATGGACGGGTCTGCGCGATCGTGCGGTGCTGCTGCTGCTGTACGGCGCAGGCATGCGCCTTGGAGAGGCACTTTCGCTGACCGGCGCCGATGCGGACATGGGCGAGGCGATCCGTGTGACCGGCAAGGGTGGCAAGACGCGCGTGGTGCCGATACTGCCTGCGATCCGCACTGCCATCCGGGAATATGTCGCAGCCTGCCCACACGATCTCACAGCGGAGCAGCCGCTTTTCAGGGGGGCACGCGGCGGGCCGCTCTCGCCCGGTCTCGTGCAGAAGGCGATGGCGGAGGTGCGGGCCGAGATCGGCCTGCCCGCCAACGCCACACCGCACGCGCTGCGGCATTCCTTCGCCTCGCACCTGCTCGGTGCCGGAGCCGACCTGCGCAGCCTGCAGGAATTGCTCGGCCATGCGAGCCTCGGTTCGACCCAGATTTATACGGAGGTCGATGCCGCGCGATTGCTGGAAACCTATCGCTCGGCTCATCCGAGGGAAAACGGACGCACCGACGAATAACTCCATTCACCGATGAACTAGAACGTTTCATCGCACGTTCACTTCGACTCGTCGAAAGACAGGCACGGTTGGTCGCAGGTGACGACTCGGCCAATAGAGGCCGCGCCCCCGCCAACCCGTGAGGAGATGAGGGATGGCCGGGTTTGTCGATGATAATCGCTTCGTGGTGCTGGGATCGGTCGCGATCGTGATGGTCGGCCTGATGGGGAGCGGCTTCCTGCTCGGCGATGGCTTGCGTCGCGCCAAGGAGGCTGATCGCGAGGTCACCGTAAAAGGCGTGTCGGAACGCGACGTTACCGCCGATATTGCCACCTGGACCGTAGCCTTCTCCGACAATGGCAGCGACCTGGCGAGCGTGCAGGCCTCGGTCGACCGGCAGGCCTCTGCGGTACGCAAGTTCTTTACCGACGCAGGGTTCAAGCCAGAGGATTTCACCGACAGCGACATTTCGCTGATGCGGGATCGTTCGCGTGATGCCTACGGCAACCAGATCCCTGAAAACCTCACTGTCTCGCGTTCTATCCAGTTGCGCACCGACGATGTGATGCGAGCACGACAGGCCTACGCCAAGCAGGCGGACCTGCTGCGTGCGGGGGTCGAAATGGGCGGCGGATCGGTCAATTACACCTTTACCGGGTTGAATGAGCTGAAGCCGGAAATGATTGCCGAGGCGAACCGCAGCGCACGCGAAAGCGCGCAGCAATTCGCCAATGACAGCGGCGCGTCGGTGGGCAAGATCAAGACGGCCAGCCAGGGCTATTTCTCGATCAGTGCGCGTGACGGGGTCGACTGCGAATATTGCGACTCCAGCGGCGCGAACACGCCGTTCCAGAAGGTCCGCGTGGTGACGACCGTTGCTTACGAGCTGAACTGAGGTGCGCGGCCAGACTGCCAAGGTCTGAAAGCAATCCGTTCGTTCTGAGCTTGTCGAAGTGCGAACGGATTGCCCGGCGCCAGGCCAGTCGCCCCTCGACAGGCTCAGGACGAACGGTGGTTCAAAAGGACCAAGTCACTCAGGAGAGGTCGGCTTTATGGTTCCGCCTCACATCTCGGCGTGCCGCCGCTCGACCGCATCCCAGATCGCGCCTGCCGTATCGGTACCGTTGAAGCGGTCGATGGCGACGATGCCAGTGGGCGAGGTAACGTTGATTTCGGTCAGCCACTCGCCGCCGATCACGTCGATCCCGACGAACACGAGGCCGCGACGTTTCAGCTCCGGGCCAATGGCGGCGCAGATTTCCGCCTCGCGATCGGTCAGGTCGGCGGCTTCGGCCGAACCACCTTGTGCAAGGTTGCTGCGGAATTCGCCCTCGCCCGGCTTGCGATTGATAGCGCCCGCGACGTCGCCGTCGACCAGCACGATGCGTTTGTCGCCTTCGCTTACGGTTGGGAGGAAAGCCTGCACCATGTGCGCTTCGGGCCATTGCCTGTCGAAGACTTCGGAGAGCGCCGAAAGATTGGTCCCGTCGGCGTCGATCTTGAAGATGGCCTTGCCGCCATTGCCGTGGAGGGGCTTCACGACCACCGCGCCATGCTTCTTCTGGAAGGCCTGAATATCCGCCAACCTGCGCGCGATCAGCGTCGGCGGCATGAAGCGCGCATAGTCGAGCACGAACATCTTCTCGGGCGCGTTCACGACTTCGCGCGGGTCGTTCACCACCAGCGTGGTGCCGCGCAGCCGGTCGAGCAGGAAGGCGGCAGTAATATAGCCCAGGTCGAAAGGCGGATCCTGCCTCAGCCAGATCACGTCGATATCCTGCGCGAGGTCGATTGTACGACGCTCGCCCAGCCATTCGAAGTGGTCGCCCTCTTCGCGTCGAACCTTCACGGGGCGCGCGAAGGCGGTGATCTTCCCAGCCGGGCTGCCGTCGCTTTCCCATGCAAGGCTCTGCACATCGTAGTGCCATACTTCGTGCCCACGCTCCTGCGCCGAGAGCATCAGCGCGAAGCTCGAATCGCCCGCGATCTTGATCGCTTCCATCGGGTCCATCTGGAAGGCGGTGCGCAAGCTCATGTCGGGTCCTCAGGGTTGCCAGGCATTGGCGATGTGGCGAGGCTGCGCTCCGGGTGCAAGCAGGATCACGTCTATCCTGATATCTTCGCCATTGGTTGCATACTCATGAGCAATTGCACCCGCTGCCGCAGCCACCCGCGAGAGACGCCGTTCATCGATAGCGAGGTCGAGGTCGGGGATGCTGCGCCGCCACTTCACCTCCACGAATGCGATCATGCCTTCGCGACAGGCGATGAGGTCTATCTCACCCAGCGGTGTCTTGCGGCGTCGGTCGAGGATTTCCCATCCTTCGCTTTGCAGCCAGCGCGCGGCTTCCTCTTCGCCGCCCCGCCCTGCCTTTTCCGCGCGTTCGCGTTGCTGCGTGGTCCTCATCCGCGCAATTCCATGGCCCGCGCATACAGCGCCTTGCGATCCGTACCGGTCGCTTTCGCTACCTTTGCCGCTGCCTGCGAGGGCTTCTCGGTCCGCAAAGCCTCGCGCAGCAATGTATCCACATCCTCGGCGCTCGCTTTAGTCTCATGCGGCGGCTCTACCAGCAGCACGATCTCACCCTTGGGTGGCTTGGCCTCGTAATGTGCCATGAGCGCCGACGGAGTATCGACCCGGCATTCCTCGTGCAACTTGGTCAGCTCGCGCGCCACGCCCACCCGGCGACCGGGCAGCGCGACATCTATTGCCGAGAGTGCTTTCACCAGCCGTCCTGCGCTTTCGTAGAAGACCAGCGTCGCATCGATGCCCGACAGTTCGACCAGCATGTCCGCGCGCGCCTTCTCCTTCACCGGGAGGAAGCCGGCGAACAGGAACCGGTCGCTCGGCAAGCCCGCCAGCGTAATCGCCGCGATGGCGGCGCAGGGTCCCGGGATCGTCTGCACCTCCACGCCAGCCTCGCGCGCGGCATTGACCAGCCGGTATCCGGGGTCCGAGATCAATGGCGTACCCGCATCGCTGACGAGCGCGACCGCCCGCGTCGCCATGCTCTCGACCAGCCGTGCGCGATCCCGCTCCTCCGCATGGTCGTTATAGCGCCATAGCGGCTTCGAGAGCCCCAGGTGGCGCATCAGTTTGCCGGTCACACGCGTGTCTTCGCACGCCACCCCGTCGCACCGCGTCAGCACGTCGACCGCCCGCAAGGTAATGTCGTTCAGATTGCCAATCGGCGTCGCCACGATATACAGGCCCGGCGCGAGGGCGGCGTTTGCAGCCGAGTTGGTGTCGCTGGCGTCGCTGGTATTCGTCACGAATGCAGCCATGAACCAAGGCAAGGGATTTCCGCAAGCATGATGGGCAGCAACATGATCGACCTTGGCCATTTCCGCCGCCTGATCCTCGCGATCGGCACCGGGCTCTTGCTGGCAGGTTGCCAGCTTATCCCGCAGGTGGATGCGCCGACCAGCCCGCCCCCGCCGACGACGAGCCAGCAGCCCGGCCCGGTGACGAGCGGCGATCGCTCGCCTCCCCCCATCCCGCGCGGCAACACGACAACGCCTGCGCCCCTGCCCCAAGACACCGATGCGCGCCACCGCATCGCGCTGCTGGTGCCGACCAGCGGACCGAATGCCCGTGTCGGGGAATCGATTGCCAATGCGACGACGATGGCGCTGCTCGATACCAATGCCGGCAACCTGCGCATTACGACTTACGACACGGCCGACGATGCACGCGGCGCCGCACGGCGAGCCGTGGCGGAAGGCAACCAGCTGATCCTGGGCCCGCTGCTTGGCAGCAATGTCGATGCCGTGGTCGCGGAGGCGCGTCCGGTGGGCATTCCGCTGATATCCTTCTCCAACGATGTCAGCGTAGCTTCGCCCGAAGTGTACCTGATGGGCGTGTCCCCCGCGCAAGCGGTGGCGCGCACGGTTCAGTTCGCCCGTTCCCAAGGCTCGCGCAACTACGGCGCGCTGGTGCCGGATGGCGAATATGGACGTCAGGCGGAGCTCGCGCTGATCGCGGCGCTGAGGAGCGTGGGCGGAAGCCTGGTCGCGACCGAGCGCTATTCGCGCAACGAGGGTTCTGCAGCGAGTGCAGCGCGGCGCCTGCGTGCACGCGGCGGGTTCGACACGGTGATGATTGCCGATAGCCCCCGGCTTGCCATCGCAGCTGCGGCAGAGCTGCGCGCTCAAGGCAGCCTGTCCCCCCGCCTGCTCGGCACGGAGCTCTGGAGCGGAGAGGCAGACCTTCCCACCGCGAGCGTCATGGATGGTGCAATGTTCTCCGCAGTGTCCGACGGGCGCTATCGCCGCTTCTCGGAAAGCTACCGCAATCGTTTCGGCAGTTCGCCCTATCGCATCGCGACGCTGGGCTACGACAGCGTGTTGCTCGCGCTGCGCGTGGCGGGTGGCAGCTGGCAGCCGGGGACGCCTTTCCCGACGCGCGAGCTGACTGCGCAAGGCGGGTTCCTGGGCCTCGACGGGGCGTTCCGCTTCCAGACCGACGGCAATGCGCAGCGCGCGCTGGAAGTGCGTGAGGTGCGCGACGGGCAGGTCGTGGTCGTGTCGCCCGCACCCGAAGCGTTCTGACAATCGACCAAACACACCGTTCGTGCCGAGCTTGTCGAAGCACGTCACGCTTACGTCCCCTTCGGCTGGCTGGCACAGCCAGCCGCTCAGGACAGGCTTCGATAGGTTCAGGACGAACGGAACCGGGGGATAGTCTCACTGTCGGCTTGTGATGCGGCGCGCCCGCGCCCACTGTCATGCCCATGTCCGATGACCTGTTTGACGGTACGCCGACCTCCAGCGGCGACTATGATTCCTCTTCGATCGAAGTCCTCGAAGGGCTTGAGCCCGTCCGCCGTCGCCCCGGCATGTATATTGGCGGGACGGACGATCGCGCGCTGCACCACCTTGCCGCCGAGGTGCTCGACAACTCGATGGACGAGGCCGTCGCGGGCCATGCGAGTCGGATCGAGGTTCGGCTGGAGGAAGGCGCCGAGGGGACTGCGGGGCGCCTGACCATCGCCGATAACGGGCGCGGTATGCCGGTGGACGAGCACCCCAAGTTTCCGGGCAAGTCGACTTTGGAGGTCATTCTTTCCACGCTGCATTCGGGCGGCAAGTTTTCGGGCAAGGCCTACGCGACTTCCGGTGGCCTGCACGGCGTCGGCGTGAGCGTGGTCAATGCGCTGTCTGAACATACAAGGGTGGAGGTCGCGCGCGACAAGACGCTTTACGCGCAGGAGTTTTCCAAAGGGCAAACGCTCGGCCCGATCCAGGAGATCGGCGCGGCGCCCAACCGGCGCGGCACCACCGTCTCCTTCACGCCCGACCCCGAGATTTTCGGGGAGCGCAAGTTCAGCGCCAAGCGGCTGTTCCAGCTCGCACGATCCAAGGCGTACCTGTTCGCCGGGGTTGAAATCCGCTGGAAATGTGCGGCTGCGCTAGCGAGCGACGATGTGCCCGAGGAGGAGACGTTCAAGTTCCCGGGCGGTCTGGCCGATCACCTCGCCCAGCGGGTCAACGGGCGCGAGTGCGTCACCGCAGAGCCCTTCACCGGCAACCAGGATTTCCCGGAGATCGGCGGCATCTCGCAGGGCCGCGTCGAATGGGCCATCGCGTGGCCGCTGTTCTCCGAAGGCGCGACCAGCTGGTACTGCAACACCGTGCCCACCCCCGATGGCGGCACACACGAACAGGGCCTGCGCAATGCGTTGACCAAGGGACTGCGCGCGTTCGGCGATCTGGTCGGCCAGAAAAAGGCGAAGGATATCTCCGCCGACGACGTGATGGCCGGTGCCGAAGTGCTCCTCAGCGTCTTCATCCGCGATCCGCAGTTCCAGTCGCAGACCAAGGACCGGCTGACCTCGCCAGAGGCGGCCAAGCTGGTCGAAAACGCGGTGCGCGACCATTTCGACCATTTCCTCGCCGACAATATGGATCGCGGCAAGGCGCTGCTTGGCGAGGTGATGGAGCGCATGGAAGAGCGCCTGCGCCGCCGCGCCGAGCGCGAAGTGAAGCGCAAGACCGCGACCAACGCCAAAAAGCTGCGGCTGCCGGGCAAGCTGACCGATTGCTCGGGTGAGACCGGCGCCGAAACCGAGCTGTTTATCGTCGAAGGCGATTCAGCGGGCGGCAGTGCCAAGCAGGCGCGTGACCGCAAGACGCAGGCGATCCTGCCGATCCGCGGCAAGATCCTGAACGTTGCGAGCGCCAGCGCGGACAAGATCCGCGCCAACAGCGAAATCGCTGACCTGATCCTCGCGCTCGGCTGCGGCGTGCGTAAGGATTGCGATGCCGATGCGCTGCGTTACGACCGCATCGTCATCATGACCGATGCGGATGTCGACGGGGCGCATATCGCGACGCTGCTGATGACGTTCTTCTTCCAGGAAATGCCCGACATCGTGCGCAAGGGGCATCTTTTCCTCGCGCAGCCGCCGCTCTACCGGCTGACCAGTGGCAAGGAGAGCCGCTACGCCCGCGACGAAGAGCACCGGCGCGAGCTGGAAGAGACCGTGTTCAAGGGCAAGAAAATCGAGGTGTCGCGCTTCAAGGGGCTCGGCGAGATGAACCCGCAGCAGCTGCGCGAGACCACGATGCATCCCGACAGCCGGAGCCTGATCCGCATCACCCTGCCCCCCGAGTTCGAGGATCGCGCTGCAGTGAAGGAACTGGTCGGCCAGCTGATGGGCCGCAACCCCGAACACCGCTTCCAGTTCATCCAGAACAAGGCGGGCGATCTCGACCGCGAGATGATCGATGCGTGATTGCAATCCTGGGAGAGATTGCTTTGAGTGAACTCGGCAGGCTGGAGCGTGTCGCGCTGCGGGAAGTGTGGCTGGGAGAAGCCACCCATTTTACTCCTTGGCTGGCCATGGACCAAAACCTTGAGGTCTTGTCCGAGACACTCGGCCTATCGCTCGAGGTCGAGGCGACCGAGACCTTTGTTGGCCCCTTTCGGGCAGACATCCTCTGCAAAGATATCTTCAGCGATACCTTCGTACTCATCGAAAATCAGTTAGAAAAAACCGACCATAATCATCTGGGTCAGCTTTTGACCTACGCGTCGGGCTTGGAAGCGGTCACCATCGTATGGATTGCCTCTAAGTTCACGCAAGAGCACCGCTCCACGCTCGACTGGCTTAATCGGATCACCGATGATCAATTCCGGTTCTTCGGCCTGGAGGTCGAACTTTGGCGTATTGGTGAATCACCGCCGGCGCCCAAATTCAACATCGTCTCACAACCCAACGACTGGTCCAAAGCCGTCTCCAAGGCGGCTCACGCGCTCGATGAGAAAGAACTCTCCGAAACCAAGGTTCTCCAACGCGAATATTGGGACGGGCTTCACGATCAACTGGAGAAGGTCTCCGGGCCTATCTCGGGAAAGCGCACCGCCCAAGCGCAAAACTGGATGAACTATCCCGTTGGACGGACGGGCTTCACGTTAGGCACGGCGATGCATTTGTGGGATCGCTGGATTAGGGTCGAACTCTATATCAGCGGTGAGAATGCCAAGACCTATTTCGATCAACTCATGCAGGAGAGGGAGGCAATCGATGCGGAGATTGGCGATCCGTTGAATTGGGACCGGATGGACGATCTCCCGAACGATACCCGAAAGGATGTAAGGATCAGTCTTTATCTGAAGGATGCTGATCCCGGAGTGCGTGTCGAATGGACGTCGCAGCACACTTGGCTTGCTAACAAGCTCAATCTCTTCCATTCGGTTTTTGCGCCACGAGTGCGAGATCTTGTGCCTTAATTGGGCGTCCCCTCCAGAAAATGTTCCACTCCCTGTAAGAAATCTCTCCGCTCGGCGACTAAAGGGGCATGACCGGGCAACAGGCCACACTCTATCACCAGGCGGGGGAGCAATTCGCACCCGCCATCGCACGGCTCGCCCGCGCGATGGAGCGCGATGCCGAGAAGGCCCGCGACCTCGAGCAGGACATCCACCTGGAGTTGTGGCGCAGCTTCGCCCGCTTCGATGGCAATTGCGCACTCAAGACCTGGGTGTTCCGCGTCGCGCATAATGTCGCCGCCGATCATGTCGGACGCGCCACGCGCAAGCCCGAAACGGTCGAGATCGACGAGCTTGAGACGCTGCCCGCCTCCGGCGTAGGCGAGGCGGCGATGGCGGAAGGCCACGCGCTCGCACGACTGCACGCCATTATCCGCACGCTCCCGCTGTTCGATGCGCAGGTCATCCTGTTGTGGCTCGAAGGCCATTCGGGGGCGGAGATCGCCGAAGTCACCGGCCTGTCCAGCGGAGCGGTCGCCACACGCCTTTCGCGGTTGAGGGAGAAACTCGCCGCCCACTTCGAACTCCCGGAGACAGACCATGACGAATGATCTCCAGCACATCTGGCGCGCAGACGACGCCGAAAACAGCTTCACCATCCCGGAGAGCCTCATGAACCGCAGCAGTGCATTCGAGCGCAAGGTGCGCCGTCGCAACCTGATCGAATATGCCGCAGGAGCGCTGATCGTGGTTGTCGCGGCCCCCACAGCGGTGTTTTTCCTGAGTGTGGGTATGGTCGGTCTGGGCGTTTCTATGGCGCTGATGGTGGTCGGCACAGTGATCGTCATGTGGAACCTGCACCAGCGCGCATCGGCGCAGCAGCGCAGGCCCGAAGAGGACTGCCGCAGCCACTTGATCGCGCAGCACCGGCGGCAGGCAGATGCGCTGCGCAAGGTGCCGCTGTGGTATATCGGACCGCTGCTACCGGGCGTGCTCGGCGTCTATGGCACGGTTGCGCTCAAGGCAGCCGGGCAGGTGGATGCGTGGGAGATCCTGACCGAGATCGGCCGCCCGCTGGGCCTGACACTCGCCTTCTTCGCCTTCGTCATTTGGCTCAACCTGCGCGCCGCGCGTGCGCTGGAAAAGAAGGTCGAGGAACTGGAGGCGGCGTGAGGCTACGCGCCCCCGCCGGCCTCGGTATGCACGTGCAGGTGACCTTCGAGCGTGCGGTGTACGGGGCACTTGCCTGCAATTTCCATCAGTTTGCTGCGATCCTCTTCGCTCAGGCTGTCGCCCTCGATCGTGATGACCCGGTGAAGCGCCTGCATCGGCATGCCCTCCTCCATCGCATGGACATGATCGCCCTCGTGCTGGTGGTCGCGCTCGTGCGTCACTGCAACCCGCACCCCATCGAGCGGCAAGCCTTTGCGGCCCGCATACATCTTCATCGTCATCGCGGTGCATGTGCCAAGTGCGGCATTGAGCAGGTCGTAAGGTGTCGGCCCGGTATCGTCGCCCCCATAGCTGCGCGGCTCGTCGGCCACGAAGCGGTGAGAGACCGTGTGCACCTCCGTGCCGAACTTGCCATGACCCGTGCACACGATCACGCCTTCTTCGGGCATCGGCCAGTCGGTCTCCAGTGGCAGGTATCGTGCCGCCCACGCCGCGATAACCTCGGCAATGAAATGCGCATCCTGCGCCTCGGTCAGCAGGTGATCCGCCCCAGCAAGGCTGACGAAGCTTTTGGGGTGGAGCGCCGCGTCGAACAGCTTCGACGCATTCTCGACTCCCACGATCTGGTCGGTGGGCGAGTGCGCAATCAGGATCGGCAGTTTCAACCGCCCGACTTCGCTCGGGAGATCGATTGCGCGCGTCCTGTCCAGGAATTCGCGGCTGAGATGGAAGGCGCGTCCGCCAATCGTGACCTCACCCTGCCCGTCCCGTTCGATTGCCGCGAGGTCGCCCTGGATGTTGCCCAGCACGTGCGGAACGTCGGCGGGCGCCCCGATAGTCGCAATCGCTGCCACCCGATCGCGCCCGATCGTGTCCGCCGCTGCCAGTACCGCTGCGCCTCCCAGCGAGTGACCGACAAGCAGGATCTGGCCGCCAAACCGGTCGCACAGGTGGTTGGCCGATGCGACCAGATCTTCCACATCGCTGGCGAAACCCGCTCGCCCGAAATCGCCGCCGCTGCCCCCCAGGCCGGTAAAATCGAACCGCAGGCACGCAATGCCCTGCTTCGCCAGCGCGCGCGTCACTTCAACCGCCGCCTTGCTCTGCTTGGTGCAGGTAAAGCAGTGCGCAAACAGCGCCGGCCCGCGTACCAGCCCTGTGGGAAGCTCGAGCGCGGCTGCCAGATCGTAGCCTCGGCTCGTCGAGATCGTCAGCTGTTCGGTCGGCATCTCACGGGTCTCCCGTTCGGGTTGAGGACAAGTAATTAGGTGTTTCGCTAAATAGCGTAATGCGCTATCAGGAATGACAAAGGGAGGATCATTATGAAGATCGGGAAAATGCGCGCAATGACGATGGGCATGGCGCTAGCCTTGGGGACAATGGGCGTGCTGGCAAGCCCCGCCCTCGCGCAAACCAATGCCGAAGCCACAGAAAACAGGTTCGATGCGCGCGCGGCCGATGTCATTACGCTCTTCAATACGGATCGCGATCCGGCGGAGGTGTTTGCCGATGCGTTTCTGTCGCAGGTCCCGCCTGAGCAATTTGCGGCTGTTACCGCACAGCTGGTGGCGCAGCTGGGTGACATTGTCGGCGTCGAGACGGTCGAGCAGACCGGTGAGAACGGGGCCAAAATCACACTCAGGTTCGAAAAGGCTCTCGCAAGCGGGCCTATGACGCTGGAGGCTGCTGCACCGTACAAGATTTCCGGATTGCTGCTGAACGATATCCATCCGATCGATGCCGGGGCCGACACCCTTAGCGCCGATATAGAGGCGCTTTCGGGAAGCAAGGCGGCCTGGTTCGGACCGATCGATGGCGATCCGATCTTCACTTATGGCGATGCGACAAAGCCATTTGCGCTGGGTTCGACCTTCAAGCTCTACGTGCTTGCCGCGCTTTCACGCGCAGTGAGCGAGGGACGGCTCGCCTGGGACCAGGTGGTAACCCTCGACCAGAAAAGCTTCCCCAGCGGCCGACTCCAGACGTGGCCCGATGGCTCACCGGTCACGCTGCACACCGCCGCGACACTCATGATCTCGATCAGCGACAATACGGCGACCGATCTTGTGATGAAGGCGCTCGGGCGCGAGGCGATCGAGGCAGAGATGCGGGCCAGTGGCCACACGCTGGCAGGCAAGACGCTTCCCTTTCTTACCACGCGGGAAATGTTCGTCATCAAGTCCAGCGACATCGGGGAATCCTATGCTGCAGCCTCCGAGGCGGAGCGGCGGGCTATCCTCGCCTCTCTGGATCTCGAAGACATCACCGAGGACCAGTTCCTCGAAACATTCACCTCCGGCACGCCCGTCCTGATCGAGGATATCGAGTGGTTTGCGAGTATGACCGACCAGATGGGCCTGATGCGGCTGCTCGCGGGTTTGCCCGACGATACGGCGCGGCAGATCATGGCGGTTAACACCGCGCTTGGCGAAAGCGACGAGGAAGGCTGGAGCTACGTGGGTTACAAGGGTGGCTCCGAAGCAGGCGTGCTCAACATGTCGTGGCTGCTGCAGGATGAGTCCGGTCAGTGGCACATGCTGGCCATCAGCCAGATGGATCCCGATAGCGAGATCGACACGGCCGCGTTGCTAATGATGGCCAAGCGTATCCTCGCCCTGGCCGAGTAATCCAGCCCTTGCCCCGGGTGTCGCAGGGCCCTAGCAAGTTTCGAAACAGGACTTGTATGGGGCCCAACCACATGGCGCAGATGGAACGTTTCGAAGGCACGGAAGACTATATTGCAACCGACGACCTGAAAGTCGCGGTCAACGCGGCGGTTACGTTGCGCCGTCCCCTGCTGGTGAAGGGCGAGCCGGGCACCGGCAAGACCGTGCTGGCGCACGAGATCGCCAAGGCGGTGGGCGCGCCGCTGATCGAATGGAACGTGAAGTCCACCACCAAGGCGCAGCAGGGCCTTTACGAATATGATGCGGTCGCGCGCTTGCGCGACGGCCAGCTGGGCGACGAGCGGGTTCACGACATTTCGAATTACATCAAGAAGGGCAAGCTGTGGGAGGCGTTCGAAAGCCCCGAGCTGCCCGTGTTGCTGATCGACGAGATCGACAAGGCCGATATCGAGTTTCCCAACGATCTGCTGCAAGAACTCGATCGGATGAGCTTCGACGTCTACGAAACGCATTCGCGGATCGAGGCGAAGGAACGCCCGATCGTGGTCATCACTTCGAACAACGAGAAGGAACTGCCCGACGCTTTCCTGCGCCGCTGTTTCTTCCACTACATCGCGTTCCCCGACCGTGAGACTATGCGCGACATCGTCGAAGTGCACTTTCCCGGCATCCAGAAGAACCTCGTTAGCAAGGCGATGGAGATCTTCTACGATATCCGCGAGGTGCCCGGCCTCAAGAAGAAGCCCAGCACTAGCGAATTGCTCGACTGGCTCAAGCTGCTCCTGAACGAGGACATGCCGGTGGAGGTGTTGCAGGACGCCAATCCGAACAAGGCGATCCCCCCGCTGCATGGTGCGCTGCTCAAGAACGAGCAGGACGTGATGCTGTTCGAACGCCTCGCCTTCATGAGCCGGCGGCAGCAATAGTCAGCAAAGCTACAAGACTTTGGTGAGTTGCTCGCCTGTCACTTCACCGGGAAGCAGTCGGTGCCCGATCGCCGCATAGATAGGCACGCAGCATTCGCTCCCGGTCCGGTTACGCGCAGACGGTAGACCTGCCGCGACCGGACCGTCGCGGGAATGATCGCTTTCTCGAACCCGGCAATCTCGGGATGACGAGCGCGCACTTGCAACCAGTAGGCTTCCGCTTCCGACTCGCTCGGTGGCGCGGCAAGCTGGATTGTCTGTCCACGAACCCGGGCAGCCGGAGCCTGGGCGATAGCGACGGGTTCGGGCTTGGGTTTGTCGGTCTTCGGCAGCACAACCTGCGGCGCCTGTGCCAGGGTTGGCGCAGTATCCCCCGGCGACACCATCAATTGCGCCAATGTGGGCTCGGGCCGCTGGATCAGGTGCCCGCGCTGCCCCGGTCTTGGCACGGGCATGTTGATCGCCAACCGCATGGCCCGATCGTCGCTCTCCAGCCGGTGATTGGTGACGACCACGGTTGTCGTGCCCTTCCCGGTGACTTGGTAGAGCGCGCGGGCGAATTCTGCCGGCAGACGGATACAGCCATGCGATGCGGGATAGCCGGGCAGCTTGCCTGCGTGGATCGCGATCCCACCCCAGGTCAGCCGTTGCATGTGCGGCATCGGCGCATTCCGGTAAATGTTCGAGAAGTGGCGTACCTTCTTCTGCAGGATCGGGAAGATACCGACCGGAGTATCGTGGCCCGGCTTTCCGGTCGAAACCGGCGACGAATCCCACAGCTTGCCATCGACGAACACGTACATGTGTTGCGACGCCTTGCTGATCACGATCAGCGTTCCCGACCTGAGGACGGTCTTCACGCTCGGTGGCATGGTCGCGCCCGACTGCATGGCATTTGCCGCCGCGGGCATCGTGATGACAGGCGGTTCCATCGGGCCGGCTTCGGCGATCATTTCGCCCGCTTCGCCAGCCATTTCTTCGGACATGTCGACTTCGGATATGTCGACCATGTGATCGACCGGCGGTGAAATATCCACCGGGTTGAATAGAAGGAAGGCCGCAACAAGCACGGCCAACGCAGTGACAATGGTAAAGCCCCCTTTAACCATGTTCTGCTGTTTGGACTGCTTGCCGATTCGGTTCAATCGGGATTCTGGGCCACACCTTGACGGAGATCGACTCGCTTGCTCGTTTCGTGACTTCGCCTTGCGCCCTCAAATCTTTGATTGGACGGAAAAACAACCGGCCAATATTCTTTCCTGTTCGCGTGTTTTGACGGTTGGGAATGCCGCCGTTCTTTCGGGAGCACAAAGAGGGCGGTAAGGCCATAATGCGTGACATCGCTGCTACGGGTCGGCAAAAGGCGCACCATGTTCTTCAATTTTGTCGACGAGCTGCGCGCGGCGGGTATCTCCGCCAGCTTCAAGGAACACCTTACGCTTCTCGAAGCGCTCGACCGGGACGTAATCGAGCAAACGCCCGAGGCGTTCTACTACCTCGCGCGGGCGACCTTCGTGAAGGACGAAGGCCTGCTCGACCGGTTCGACCAGGTGTTCTCGAAAGTCTTCAAGGGGATCATGACCGATTACGGCCAGTCACAGGTCGACATCCCGGAGGACTGGCTGAAGGCCATCGCCGAAAAGTACCTGACCGAAGAGGAAATGGCAAAGATCGAGAAGATGGGTTCGTGGGACGAGCTCATGGACACGCTCAAGAAGCGGCTCGAGGAACAGAAGGAACGCCACGAGGGCGGCAACAAGTGGATCGGCACAGGTGGTACCTCGCCCTTCGGCCATTCGGGCTACCACCCCGAAGGCGTGCGGATCGGCGGCGAGAGCAAGAACAAGCGCGCAGTGAAGGTGTGGGAAAAGCGCGAGTTCAAGAATCTCGACAACACCAAGGAGCTGGGCACCCGCAACATCAAGATGGCGCTGCGGCGTCTGCGGCGGTTCGCTCGCGACGGTGCGGCGGACGAACTGGATATCGATGCGACGATCGATGGCACAGCCAAGCAGGGCTGGCTCGATATCCATATGCGCCCCGAACGCCGCAATGCGGTGAAATTGCTGCTGTTCCTCGACGTTGGCGGGTCGATGGATCCGTTCATCAAGATCACCGAAGAGCTTTTTAGCGCGGCCACATCCGAGTTCAAGAACCTCGAATTCTTCTACTTCCACAACTGCCTTTACGAAGGCGTGTGGAAGGATAACCGCCGCCGCTGGCAGGAGCGGACCAAAACCTGGGATATCCTCCACAAGTACGGGCACGACTACAAGGTCGTGTTCGTCGGCGATGCGGCGATGAGCCCTTACGAGATCACTCATCCGGGCGGCAGCGTGGAGCATATGAACGAGGAAGCGGGCGCCACCTGGATGCAGCGCATGGCGAACACCTATCCCGCGACCGTGTGGCTCAACCCAATCCCGGAGCGGCAGTGGAGCTATTCGCAGTCGACCAGCATCATGAAGCAGCTGGTCAATGATCGCATGTACCCGCTGACGTTGGATGGGCTTGATGATGCGATGCGCGAATTGAGCCGCAAGCACGGGGCGTGAGCTACACAGCAAAGAAGTGGCTGGCTCGGGCGCTCCTAGCCGCGTTGCTTGTCGGGTTTGCTTACATTCTCGTCGTCGCATTCGGCGACTCGGATAATTGGGCGACGTCCGTCCTCACCGCTCTTGCCGGGTTCGCAGTTCTCCGGTTCTACGAAGATGTTCTGAAGCCTGAACAAGCGCTCGCCCCTGCAATTGGCCTCGAAGATGCAGAGGAAGGGCCCACGATCGGCACATCACATTGGCAGTACTACGTACCCGCGACGGAAGAGACGATCCGTGCGGCACTGCTGACTGCACACGACATCGATTACGGGGAGATCGACATTCGCCATCGCAGTCATAGTTTCAGAGCTATCCGCGAACAGGATGGGTGGGAGCTGAAGCGAATCGATCTCGATTCAAACGCTGTAGATTTTGCGATTAGGAATGAAGGCGCAGTTTGGACATCTCCGACTAGGCGGACATTTTGGAATGCCTTGCGAGGGAAGCTCAACGGGGACTCCTTTTCAAATGTGGAGACTGAAGCAGCGCTCCTTGCCTTCCTGAGGCAAGGGCCGTCCGGCCCCTCCCTTACCTGGCAGAAGACCACCTGTGATTGATCGCCCCCACTCCCGCTTCCAGCAGATCCGCCAGCGTCTCGAAGCCTTCGACCCGGGCGAAGGCTGGCGGCTGTGGCTTTACGAATTCCTGCTGTTCGGATTCAAACAAGGCTGGGCGTGCCTGTTCGGCGGCTTGCTGCTCGCGCTGCTGCTAGCGACGCATTTCCTCTATCCGGACGACGCCCCCCTCGCCCGGTACGATTTCCTCACGCTGGCGGCACTCGCGATCCAAATCGGCATGCTCGCCTTCCGACTGGAGACGTGGGACGAAGCCAAGGTGATCCTGATTTTCCACGTCGTCGGCACGGTGATGGAGATTTTCAAGACCTATGCCGGGTCATGGGTCTATCCGGAGGAAGCGTTTCTCAGGATCGCAGGCGTGCCGCTGTTCTCCGGCTTCATGTATGCTGCGGTCGGCAGCTACATCGCCCGCGTGTGGCGCATTTTCGATTTCCGTTTTGCGCACTACCCTCCGCCATGGACCACGTGGGTGCTGGCGGGCGCCATCTACGCCAACTTCTTCCTCCACCACTACTGGATCGATATCCGCTGGGGTCTGTTCGCCGCGACGGCCCTCATCTTCTGGCGCACGTCGGTGCATTTCCGCAATTTCCGCGTGCACCGCTGGATGCCCTTGCTGCTCGGTTTCGGGCTGGTTGCTCTGTTCATCTGGGCTGCCGAGAACATCGGCACCTTTGCCAACGCATGGAATTACCCGGAACAAGAGCAGGTCTGGAAGCCGGTCCACCTCGCCAAATTCGGTAGCTGGTACCTGCTGATGATCATCAGCTTCGTACTCGTTGCGCTGGTGCAGCCGATCCGGAAGCCGGACTAATACAGCAGGTGCGGCGCGACGGAATCGCGCCACTCGGTCTCGTCATTGGTCGCCATGCGATCGAGATCGACCGGCGAGGATGCAGGGTGGTCGACCCATTCGCGCAAGGCCGGACCGCCATTGATCACGTCGATCGCCAAGCGTTCCAACTCGTATTCGTACGGGAAATCGCGCCACAGGTCGTAGTCCGGATACAGTGTGCGGATCGCCTTGAAGGCGAGCGCCTGCAAGCGCCAGGGCCGGAAATGTGCGTGATCGTAGAATGGGCCTTCCGCATGGATCATCAGCCCGTTGCATAGCTGCCCCGCGTGCTTGTGGAACGTTGGCTCGAACCAGCATTCGCGAAGCGCGCAGCCATTCAGCCACGTCGGTGCGATCCGTTGCATCTCGGCAAGTACGGCCTTGGCATCGATATCGGGAGCACCGAACAGGACTTCCAGCGGACGGGTGGTCCCCCGCCCCTCGCTCAGCGTCGCACCTTCCAGCATCACCGTGCCCCCATAGGCGCGCGCCATATTGACGTTGGCGGCGTTGGGGCTGGGGTTGATCCAGATGCGATCCTCGGGCCAGCCGAAACCCGGCCCCGCCTCGGGCAGCCAGTGATGCATCTCGATGACGCGGTAATCGACGTCGAGCCCGAAGTGATCGATGAACCAATGGCCCATCTCCCCCATCGTCAGTCCGTGGCGCATCGGCATGGGGCCTGCGCCGACGAAGCTTTCCTGCCCCGGCACCAGTAGCGTGCCTTCGACCGGGCGCCCGGCGGGGTTAGGTCGGTCGAGCACCCACACGCTCTTGCCGTGCTTCGCGCCCTCTTCGAGCAGGTAGAGCAGCGTGGTGACGAAGGTGTAGATGCGGCAGCCCAGGTCCTGCAGGTCGAACAGGAAGACGTCCGCGCTCGACATCATCTGGCCGGTGGGGCGGCGCACCTCGCCATAAAGGCTGAACACGGGAATGTTATAGGTGGGATCGGTCTCGTCCGCCGTCTCCACCATATTGTCCTGCTTGTCGCCCTTGAGCCCGTGCTGGGGCCCGAACGCGGAAGTGACATTCACCCCCGCGGCGACCAGCGCGTCGAGACTGTGCTCCAGATCCCTCGTGACCGATGCCGGGTGGGCAACCAGCGCGACCCTTTTACCTTCAAGCGGTTTGCGCAAATCCGGCTCTGAAAGCAGCCGGTCGATCCCGAACTTCATGCGTGCTGGAGGGCCTGTTTTGGTTTTGCGGGCTCGCTCTGGCCGAAGCGGATCGCGAAGCTCATCGGATCGTGGAAGTCGGGATCATCGCGGCGATGGGTCAGCGACCAGAGCGAGTGGTGCCCGCCCTCTTCCTCGATCACGGCGCACAGGCTGGCCGATTTCACGCCGTCGAGCAGGCGGGCAGGCAGCCGCACGGTCACCGTGATGACGCTCGGCCCCCGCTGGAAATCGATCTGCGGTGCAGTCTCGGGAGAATAATCGCCGATCAGCTTGCGATAGGATGCGAACTCGAAGGCCGCCCAGTCGCCAGCCGGGGCGAAATTGAATTCGCGGTAATGGCCGTTCTGGTCGTAGAGGAAGAATTCAAGGCAGGTCCGCCGCCACAGGTCTTCCTGGCTGCGGTGCGAGAAACCGCGCGGCACCACGACCTTGCCAGAATCGTTGATGCGATAGCGCAGCAGCAGCTCGCCGCCCATAAGGCGCATCATCGTCACCGAAATCCCGCTCACGTCGAGCGGTGGCGTAGTAGGATGCGGCTTCAACCTGTACGTTTGCATTTACGACCCCCCATGCTAGCGGGCCCGATCTTTCCCCCCGGAGGAATCAGTGCCCGCATATCGATCCGAACTTTTGAACGTTCTCGACGAGAGGCAGTATACGCATCAAATCACCGATGCGGAAAGCCTTGATTTGCTGGCGTCCCAAAATGTTGTGCCGGGCTATGTCGGGTTCGATCCGACCGCGGCCAGTCTGCATGTCGGCAGCCTGGTCCAGATCATGCTTTTGCGCCGCCTCCAGCAGACCGGGCACAAGCCGATCGTGGTGATGGGCGGCGGAACCGGCAAGATTGGCGATCCCTCGGGCCGCGATGAGAGCCGCCAGATGATGACCAACGAGGTTATCGAAGGCAATATTGCGAGCATTCGCAAGGTTTTCGAACGCATCCTGACCTTTGGCGACGGCCCTGCCGACGCGGTAATGGTCAACAACGACGAATGGCTCAGCGGCCTTGGCTATCTGGACCTGCTGCGCGATGTCGGCCCGCATTTCACGGTCAACCGCATGCTGACCTTCGACTCGGTCAAAACGCGGCTCGACCGCGAACAGCCGCTGACGTTCCTCGAATTCAACTACATGATCCTGCAGGCTTACGACTTCCGCGAGCTTGCCCAGCGTTATGGATGCAGGCTCCAGATGGGCGGCAGCGATCAGTGG